>NZ_JBEXRZ010000265.1:0-9291 GCF_040613325.1 Streptomyces sp. NPDC006283
GGACTCGTACGCTTCGCTCCAGGGGCTGTTCGCCCAGACGAGGGCGACGACGGCCGCCGCGAGGAGGAACTGGTGCGCTCTCGGCCGCGTCGGCCGCCGCGCCGGCCACGCTGAGGATCGTGCCCTCCACGGGGTGCGCGACCGCCTCGCGCGCCAGTTCGGCGGCCCGGCGCAGCGCTCCGGCGAGGTGGTCTCCGTCACCGATCCGTTCCGCCATGCCGCGCAGGAGCTGCGCCAGGATCGTGCCCGAGTTGCCGCGCGCGCCGATCAGCGCGCCGTGGGCCATGGCGCGGATCACATCGGCGGGGGCGGGTGCGAAGTCTCCGGTCTCGTGGGCGGCGAACACCGCCTCGACGGCCTGGGCGGCCGATTCGACGGTCAGGTAGAGATTCGTGCCTGTGTCCCCGTCCGCGACGGGGTACACGTTGATGGCGTCGATCTCCTCGCGCTCCCGGCCCAGGGCTTCCAGCGCCAGTGAGCACCAGGCGCGTACGGCCGAGGCGTCGAGACTCTGCGGCACCTGGCGATCCTCCTTGTGCGGCCGGACGTGGGCCGGGGCTGCGGGTTGTCCCGCAGCGTAGACCCCGGCCGGCTCCGGACGGCGGGGCGGGGGGCGGCGGGAGCGTGCTAGTTTCGTCTCTCGGAAGCAGTGGATGTATGCTGCTCCAGTTGCCCGATGAGAATCGGGCCATTCCCCCGGCGAGCCACTTCAGATCACTGATTCCGGCGCGCCGGATTCACCGTAAGTGCATCTGAAGTCTTTGGAGTGACCCGTGGCTGCCAACTGCGACGTCTGCGGCAAGGGGCCGGGCTTCGGCAACAACATTTCGCACTCGCACCGCCGTACGTCCCGTCGCTGGAACCCGAACATCCAGCGTGTGCGTGCAGTGGTCGGTCGGACGCCGAAGCGGCTCAACGTCTGCACCTCGTGCATCAAGGCCGGCAAGGTCTCGCGCTAACGCCGACGTTTCGTCGTAGCGCAGCCCCTGCGGTTGCCTTGAAAGCCGGTCCACCTCGGTGGACCGGCTTTTTGCCGTGCTCCGGGGACGGCGGGCGAAAGCTACGGCCAGGCGGCGGCCTGGCCCTGTCCGGGCCTAGCGGAAGCGCCAGCCGTGGTCGACCGGACCGATGCCCCTGCCGAGCGCGAACCCGGCCGCGATCGCGCCGGTGACGTACTCCTTGGCCGACGTGACCGCCTCCGGGACGGTCATGCCCGTCGCCAGTCCCGAAGCCACCGCGGAGGCGAGCGTGCAGCCCGTGCCGTGCGTGTGCCGGTTGTCGTGGCGCTGCGCCCGCAGCCAGTGCTCCTGATCGCCGTCCGTGAGCAGGTCCACCGCGTCGCCCGCGAGATGGCCGCCCTTGATCAGCGCCCAGCGGGGCCCGAAGCCCAGTACGGCTCCGGCGGCCCTGCGCATGCCGTCCTCGTCCCGTACCTCGATGCCGGTCAGCTGGGCCACCTCGTCCAGGTTGGGTGTGGCCACCGTCGCCGCGGGCAGCAGTTTGTTCCGTACGGAGTCGAGTGCGGAGGCCGCGAGCAGCGGGTCGCCGTGCTTGGACACGCCGACCGGATCGACGACCACGGGCGCGTCCGTTTCCGCGAGCAGCTCCGCGACGGTCTCGACCAGTTCGGCGGACGCCAGCATCCCGGTCTTGACGGCCTGTACGCCGATGTCGTCGACGACGCTGCGGTACTGGGCGCGTACCGCTTCCACCGGTAGCTCCCAGGCGCCCTGGACGCCCAGCGAGTTCTGTGCGGTGACCGCTGTCAGCACGCTCATCCCATGGACGCCGAAGGCGAGCATGGTCTTGAGGTCGGCCTGGATTCCGGCACCGCCGCCGGAGTCGGATCCGGCGACGGTGAGCACACGAGGGGGTGCGGGCATGCGGGGAGGTATCGGCATGCCCCCGAATGTACTTGCCCGTCCCCGATGCCTACTTGCCGTCCTCGATGTCGCCGAAGTGGTCCCAGCCGCCCTTGCTGTTCCACGGTGCGCCGTCGACGGTCACCTGCGGCAGCGCGGAGGGGTTGAGGACCTCCCCGATCACCTTCCAGCGGGCCGGCAGTTTGGCGTCCGGCGGGAAGGTGGCGACGATCGCGTGGTCCTCTCCCCCGGTCAGCACCCACTGCAGAGGGTCGACGCCGACGGCCTGGCCGATGTCGTTCATCTGCGAGGGGATGTCGATCAGTCCGGACCGCAGGTCGATCCGGACCTTGCTCGCCTCCGCGATGTGCCCGAGGTCGGCGACGAGCCCGTCGCTGATGTCGCACATGGCGGTGGCGCCGAGCCCGGCGGCCGCGGGACCGGCGTGGTACGGCGGTTCGGGCCGGCGGTGCGCCTCCACGAAGGCGCGCGGGGAGCGGAAGCCGCGCGAGAGCACCGCGTGCCCGGCGGCCGACCATCCCAACCAGCCGGTGTAGGCGACGACATCGCCCGGCTGCGCGCCCGAGCGGGTCACGGGTTCGTGGTTGCGGAGGTCGCCGAGCGCGGTGATCGCGATCGTGATGGTGTCGCCGCGGACGACGTCACCGCCCACCACGGCCGCTCCGGCGACCTGGCACTCGTCACGGATGCCGTCCATGAGCTCGGTGGCCCAGGTGACGGGCAGGTCGGCCGGGACGACGAAGCCGAGGAGGACCGCGGTCGGGACCGCGCCCATCGCGGCGATGTCGGCCAGGTTCTGTGCCGCGGCCTTGCGTCCCACGTCGTACGCGGTCGACCAGTCGCGGCGGAAATGCCGGCCCTCCAGCAGAAGGTCCGTCGTGGCCACGACCCGTCGGTCGGGCGCGGCCACGACCGCGGCGTCGTCGCCCGGCCCGAGCCGTACCGCGGGGGTGGTGGTGAGCTTCGAGGTGAGCTCCCTGATGAGCCCGAACTCCCCCAATTCGCCCACAGTTCCCTTCACCGAGTCACCTCTCCTTGTCCTGGACGCTGCGTGCGACCGGCTCCCCTGCCGGGCGTGCGGGGGTCGGCCCCCGGGTGGGCACCGCATACGGGTGCCCCTTCTGGCATGCGCTCGCGGTCGCGAGCCTTCACCGCTGTCGTTACCGTCAAGAGATACGTCAACTTCTGCTCGCCGTACGCCACGCTGCGGACGCCGTCCGCAGCGAGGGTCTCCCCGCGGCCCGCGAGGACGCGATACCGTGGCGACCCCGCTCCCTGGGATCTCCCCACCGACGGTAGGGGACATGATCCTCGTGCCGCCCTGGAGGCTCCGTGGTACAGGCGTACATCCTCATTCAGACCGAAGTGGGCAAGGCGTCGACCGTCGCCGAGACCATCGGCAAGATCCCGGGTGTGATCCAGGCCGAGGATGTGACCGGTCCGTACGACGTGATCGTGCGAGCGCAGGCCGACACCGTCGACGACCTGGGACGCATGGTGGTCGCCAAGGTCCAGCAGGTGGACGGCATCACGCGCACCCTCACCTGTCCGGTCGTGCATCTGTAGCCCCCGTCTAGGCTTGGCCGGTGACGTCCTACCGCCGCCGGCCCCTCTTCCTGTCCGCCGCCGCCCTGCTGGTGACCGCCGCGGGCTGCTCCTCCACGGACGCGTCGGCGTCGATCACGGTTCCCAGCCCCCCGGCCGAGGAAGCAGCCCTGTGCCGTGCGCTGAACGAGGAGCTGCCGGACGAGGTCGCCGGGCAGGGCCGCGACGACCCCGAGCCGTCGTCCGAACTCACCGCCGGCTGGGGCGATGCCGCGATCGTACTGCGCTGTGGCGTGCCCCGGCCGGAAAGGATGAGCGATCCCCAGGGCCAGGGCGTCGATGTGGACGGAGTCAACTGGCTGCTGGAGGAGCGTGACGCCGGCCCGAGGCTCACCACCACGTACCGCGAGACGTATGTGGAGGTCACCCTGGGCAAGCAGTACACGCACGACATCAGCCCGCTGACCGACCTCGCCGGGCCCGTCAAGAAGACGGTCCCCGCCACGTTTTGACGAAGGCGGCTACCGCAGCCCCGTGGAGCGGCGCAGGGCCGCCTGGATCAGCCGGTCCACCAGCTCGGTGTAGGCGACGCCGCTCTCCTGCCACATCCGCGGGTACATGGAGATCGGCGTGAAGCCCGGCATGGTGTTGATCTCGTTGATGACGAACTCGCCGTCCTCGGTGAGGAAGAAGTCGGCGCGCACCAGACCTTCGCAGGAGGCGGCGTCGAACGCCTGGACCGCGAGCCGCTGGACCTCGGCGGTCTCCTCCTCGGTGAGGGGGGCGGGCACCAGGCCGGCGGCGGAGTCGATGTACTTGGCCTCGAAGTCGTAGAAGTCGTGCGCCGTCACCGGCGGGATCTCGGCCGGGACGCTGGCGCGCGGGCCGTCCTCGAACTCGAGCACACCGCACTCGATCTCCCGGCCGCGCAGCAGCGACTCCACCAGGATCTTGGGGTCGTGGTGCTGCGCCTCGGCGATCGCGTCGTCGAGTCCGGCGAGGTCGTCGACCTTGGTGATGCCCATGGAGGAGCCGCCGCGGGCGGGCTTGATGAACAGCGGCCAGCCGTGCTCACCCGCGAAGTCGACGATCTTCTTGCGCGCCGCGGCCGCGTCCTGCGCCCACTCCCGCGGGCGGACGACCTCGTACGGGCCGACGGGGAGGCCGAAGGAGACGAAGACCCGCTTCATGTACTCCTTGTCCTGGCCGACGGCCGAGGCGAGGACGCCGGAGCCGACGTAGGGGACGCCGGAGAGCTCCAGCAGGCCCTGGAGGGTGCCGTCCTCGCCGTACGGGCCGTGCAGCACCGGGAAGACGACGTCGACCTCGCCGAGCGCCTTGGGCACGGCACCGGGCTCGCTGTAGACGACCTCACGGCTCCCGGGGTCGACGGACAGCACCACGCCGCCCTCGGCGGACTCCGCGAGCTCCTCGACGCTCGGCGTCCTGCGGTCGGTGATCGCCATCCGCTCGGGTTCGTCGGCGGTGAGCGCCCACCGGCCGTCGGACGTGATGCCGATCGGCAGGACGTCGTACTTGGTGCGGTCGATGGCGCGCAGCACCGCTCCCGCGGTGACCACGGAGATCCCGTGTTCGGAGCTGCGGCCGCCGAAGACGACGGCTACGCGCGGCTTGCGGAGCTGCTGCTCGGGGCTCTGGGGGAGGTTCTCGGTGCTCATATCGCGATGAGACTACCGTGCGGTTCGAACGTCGTGGAGTGCAGGCGCGGGCGTGCCGCGCCGGGCCGACCGCCCGGGGGCGGACGGCCCGGCACAGGTCAGCGCCGCTCGGGCTTCGCGGCCCGGGACATCAGCTCCTTGAGAGCGACGACCGGCGGCTTCCCCTCGTGGACGATGCCGACGACGGTCTCGGTGATAGGCATGTCGACCCCGTGCCGCCGCGCCAGATCCAGCACGGACTCGCACGACTTGACGCCTTCGGCCGTCTGCCGGGTGACGGCGATGGTCTCCTGGAGCGTCATTCCGCGGCCGAGGTTGGTGCCGAAGGTGTGGTTGCGCGACAGCGGGGACGAGCAGGTCGCGACCAGGTCGCCGAGCCCGGCCAGGCCGGAGAAGGTGAGCGCGTCGGCGCCCATCGCGAGGCCGAGGCGGGTGGTCTCCGCGAGGCCGCGGGTGATCAGTGAGCCCTTGGCGTTGTCGCCGAGGCCCATGCCGTCCGCGATGCCGACGGCGAGACCGATCACGTTCTTGACGGCGCCGCCCAGTTCGCAGCCGACGACGTCGGTGTTGGTGTAGGGGCGGAAGTACGGCGTGTGGCACGCGGCCTGGAGCCGCTGGGCGACCGCCTCGTCACGGCAGGCGACGACGGCGGCCGCGGGCATGCGGGACGCGATCTCCTTGGCCAGGTTGGGGCCGGTGACGACCGCGACGCGTTCGCCGGGCACGCCGGCCACCTCCTCGATGACCTCGCTCATCCGCTTGGCGGTGCCGAGTTCGACCCCCTTCATCAGGGAGACGAGCACGGTGTCCGCGGCCAGCTGGGGCGCCCACGCGGCCAGATTGCCGCGCAGCGTCTGCGAGGGGACGGCAAGGACGGTGAAGTCCGCTTCGTGCAGCGCCTCTGCCGCATCGGTGGTGGCGCGCAGGTTCTGCGGGAGCTCGATCCCCGGCAGGTAGTCGGGGTTGGTGCGGGTGGTGTTGATCGCCTCCGCGAGTTCGGCACGGCGGCCCCAGAGGGTGACCTCGCAGCCTGCGTCCGCGAGCACCATGCCGAAAGCCGTGCCCCACGAGCCCGTTCCGAAGACGGCCGCCTTGACGCGCTGTGTCACTTCGCTTCCTCCCCGGCGGCCTTGCGGCGCTGCTCCGCGCGCACTTGGCGCAGATCGAACGGCTTCTCCGGCGCCTTCTCGCCCCGCAGTTCCTCGAGCTGCACGGTGATCGCGGCCATGATGACCTCGGTCGCGGCCTTCAGGACTTCGGGCGTCGGGTCCTGGCCGTAGAAGCGGGAGAGGTCGACGGGCGGGCCGGCCTGCACCTGGAGGGTCTTGCGCGGGAAGAAACGGACCTTGTTCTCCTTGGCGTACGGCGGCATCGCCAAGTTGGCGCCCCACTGCGCGACGGGGATGACCGGCGCCTTCGTCTGCAGCGCGGCGCGCGCCACACCGGTCTTGGCCGTCATCGGCCACATGCCCGGATCGCGGGTGAGGGTCCCCTCGGGGTAGAAGGCGACACATTCGCCGCGCTCCACCGCGTCGACGGCGGCGCGGAAGGCGCCGACTGCGTTGGAGGACTCGCGGTAGACGGGGATCTGGCGGGTGCCCCGCAGCAGCACTCCGACCACGGGCGCCTTGAACAGTGCGGCTTTGGCAAGGAACCGCGGCACTCGTCCGGTGTTGTACTGGAAGTGCCCGTACGAGAACATGTCGAGGTACGAGTTGTGATTGATGGCGGTGATGAATCCGCCGTCGGCCGGAATGTGTTCCATCCCCCGCCAGTCCCGCTTGAACAGAAGCAACAGCGGCGGCTTTGAGATGACCGCGGCCAGGCGGTACCAGAAGCCGATTCTACGGCGGGACACTCGGACACCTTCCTCTTACGACCGGGCTATTGCCTGGCTGCTGGGGGTCAAGTGTCGCCCCAGGCCTCTGGTCTGTCGAGAACACGGTACGCCCCGCCTGTGGGCCCTCCCCTCGGGGCCTTCTGCGGCTGGGGCCACAATGGGCGCGATGCGCACGGACCAAGACCTCGACACGGACACGATGCCGGTCGCCGCGCCTGCCGTCGCCTGGTCCCTGGTCGTGCCGCTGAAACCGCTGGCCCTGGCCAAGAGCCGGCTGGCCGGAGCCGCGGACGACAGACTGCGGCCCCGCCTCGCCCTCGCATTCGCCCAGGACACCGTTGCCGCGGCACTGGCCTGCCCGGTGGTGCGGGATGTGGTGGTCGTCACTGACGATCGAAGGGCCACGGCCGAGCTCGCGGCACTGGGGGCGCGGATCGTGCCGGACGCTCCGGCAGCGGGCCTCAACGCAGCGCTGTCCCACGGGGTCCGTACGGTGCGCGCGGTCCGTCCGTCGGCGGCGGTCGCGGCACTCAACGCCGATCTACCCGCATTGCGTACCGCGGAATTGGAACGCACGCTCGCCGCCGCTTCGGTATTTACCCGGGCATTTCTGACGGATGCAGCCGGAATCGGCACGACTTTGCTGTGTGCCCGGCCGGGTGCGGAATTGCGGCCGGCTTTCGGCGGCCCTTCACGTCGTGCGCATTTGGCTTCGGGCGCCGCGGAAATTCTTCTCACCGGCGTCGATTCCGTGCGCCAGGACGTCGACACCGGCGACGACCTGGCGGCGGCGCTGGCGCTGGGCGTGGGGCCGCGGACCGCCGAGCGCCTGACGGCGGGGGTCCGTGCCGGGGAGGACCGGCGCGCCACGGAGGGGCACCAAGGCCTCTAAGCTGCATCCATGCAGGCGACCTCGTACACATACGACCCCGAGACCCGCAGCGGGAGCGTCCTGCTGGACGACGGAACCCCCGTGGAGTTCGACGCGGCGGCCTTCGACGCGGGCGGTCTGCGGCTCCTGCGCCCGGGGCAGCGGGTGCGCATCGAGACCGAGGGCGAGGGCGAGAGCCGCCGCATCACACTGGTGACGCTGTACACCTTCTGACGGCGCCGTCCCGCGAGGCGCCGCCCCGCTCGAAGCACTGCCCCCACCGACACACCGCGGGCCGGTCTCCCGGGGGAGACCGGCCCGGCGCGTGAGTGGCTGGGCGGCCTTGTGCCGCTTACTTCTTGGAGCGTCGCGCCCCAAGTGCTACTTCTTCCTCGCGGTCGTCTTCTTGGCGGTCGTCTTGCGCGCCGAGGTCTTCTTGGCGGGCGCCTTCTTGGCCGTCGCCTTCTTGGCCGGGGCGGTCTTCTTCGCCGTGGCCTTCTTGGCGGTGGTCTTCGCCGGGGCCGCCTTCTTCGCGGCCGCGGTGGTCTTCGTGGCAGTCGTCTTCTTCGCCGTCGTCTTCTTCGCGGCCCCGGTGGTCTTCTTGGCGGCCGTCTTCTTCGCCGTCGTCTTCTTCGCGGCGGTCCGCTTCGCGGCGGCCTTCTTGGCCGCGGCCTTCGCGATGGTGGGCGCCTGGCCGGAAAGACTGCCCTTGGGCGCCTTCTTGACGGCGACCTCACCTCCCTTGGGGAGCTTCTTCGAGCCGCTGACCAGGTCCTTGAAGCCCTGTCCGGCGCGGAATCGCGGCACGGACGTCTTCTTGACCCGGACACGCTCGCCCGTCTGCGGGTTACGGGCGTAGCGGGCGGGGCGGTCGACCTTCTCGAACGAGCCGAAGCCGGTGACCGAAACCCGGTCTCCGGCGACCGTTGCGCGGACGATCGCGTCAAGTACGGCGTCGACGGCGTCAGCGGCCTGCTGACGCCCGCCGAGCTTGTCGGCAATCGCTTCTACGAGCTGCGCCTTGTTCACGTCTTCCCCTTCGGAGACATTTGGCCGGAACGATTGCGTCCAGGCTTTTTCGCACGTTAGGCAGATATATACCGCAAATCAAACACGAAACGGGCTAATCACCCTAGTGCCGCAACGAAGTCGACCTCGGCTGCGTTCTGAGGTCAGTCACCTTCAGGGAATCGACCCTCGTCGAGGTCCTTCATCAACCGGTCCAGACGCCTTGCCGCGTCCGGGAGATCGTGCTTCGCCGCTGCCGTGACGACCAGCAGCTTCCGGGACAGCGCCATCCTTACGCCCTCCGGGACTTGCAGTGCGCGCACCTTTGTGTGCGCTTCCTTCAATCGGGCCGCGACCGCCTCGTAGAGCTCGAGTTGGCTGTCACGTTCCATGCACCGATTGTGCCATCTGGGGCGAGTTGTCGCCCGGCAGGGCCTCAACAAGCGACTGCGCCCCCCACCGGAC
>NZ_JBEXRZ010000266.1:0-9104 GCF_040613325.1 Streptomyces sp. NPDC006283
GCCGAAGCCCACGCTGATCATGCAGGTGGAGGCGGGGCAGATCGGCCGCCAGGGCGCCAACTCCGCCGGGATCGCCCTCAATGCCAACGGCCTCGACGAGCCGCTGACCAGTCTCGATGTTCTTGAGCTTGTCGTCGTCGATGTCGAAGCAGGCCCAGAACTCGGCACGCACCGCCTCCTGGTCGTCCTTACTGATCTTCGCGAGGACATTGCGGAGAGCCGATCTCGGTGGGCAGGGCCGCGCACGCGCCCGCGTCTTCCTCGACCACCACCGCTGACCCGGTCGCCACGGTCAGGAATCGGCGCTGCCCCGGTCTCCGCCCCGGGAACGGAAGGTGACCCCGGCATCCGCGAGCAGGCGGTGCACGCCGCCATAGGAGCGGCCCTTCTCCTCGGCCAGGGCCCAGATGCTCGTACCGGAGTCGTACTTCTTCTTCAGGTCCTGGGCGACCTTGGTCGCGGGTCCGTGCCGGGCGCGAGCCGGCGGAGCCTTGTTCGACATGGACGGATTCCTCCCTGAAAGGCGGCGGACGCTGCCATGATCGCGTGAGGCGGTGGTCGCGGCCACCGGTTCGGCGCAGGTGCTCGGACGAGAAGAAGGGGGCGGCTGGTGACGACCACGGACCCGGCTCAGTGGGAGGACCTGTTCGTCCGCGACGTCGACGAGCAGCCGGTGCAGTTCGGTCCGAGGACAGAATCCGTAAACACGCTGGTCTACCACTACGTGACAGGGTGATGATGGCCGCCGCAACACCGCACGAGAAGAGGTCCCCGATGGTACTGCCCACACTGACCGCCGAGGCCCGCGCCGAGGCACTGAAGAAGGCCGCCGCCGTCCGCAGGGAACGCGGCGAGATCCTCGCCCAGCTCAAGGACGGCAAGGTCTCCTTGAAGGATGTGCTCGCTCGCGAGGACTCCGTGGTCGGCAAGGTGTTCGTCCGCCGCCTGCTGGAGTCGCTGCCCGGCATCGGCAAGGTCCGCGCCGCCCAGCTCCTGGACGACCTCGAAATCTCCGAGAGCCGCCGCGTCCAGGGCCTCGGGCCCCGGCAGAAGGAACGCCTGCTCGAACTGTTCACGCCAGCGGCCTGACCAGCGACACCCTGTCGGCGCAGGCCCGGCTCCGGCAGGGTGGGAGCGATTCGCCGTGACGATCAACGGGAGGGAACGACGATGGCGTACGAGGACCGTACGTACCACGGCATCCAGGGAGCCGGAGGCGACGAGGACGAGTGGCAGCCCGCCCGGCTCCTGGTCGAGAGGCCCAAGCCCGGCCCCACCGAGCGCCAGAACGTGACCGTGCTGCGCGAGCTGAAGGCGAAGGACGAGGACGAGCTCGGCGGCGACGGCTGGGGCTACAACGGCGGCGGCACCAGCCGGGCCGCCGGCGCGATCCTCGCCGACGCCCTCGACCTCGGCACCCCGGAGAAGGACGGCCTGTCCATGAGCGAGTGGCCGCAGGACGACACCCTCGTGGCCTGCGCGAGGACTTCTGCGTCGACTTCCTCAGCCAGTTCGCCGACGAGTGGCGCCTGGGCCGTGTGCCGTGCTGCGCTGGGCCCGCGGCTGGTACCTCCAGCGCGGCATCAACGAGCTGCCCGAGGCCCTGCGGACCCTCCCGCCGCTCGTCGACCTCGACTGACTCGCACCGAAAGCCGTGGACCCCGGCGGTCGGCCGCCGGGGTCCACGCATGACCAGGGGTGGCTCTCAATCACGCAGGTCGCCATGGTCGGGTCGGCCTTGATCTGCTTCGAGCTGCGCACCGCGCCGAGCACCGCGGCCGGGAGCTCGTGCGGCCACTCGTCGGGCTCGCGACCATGGTCCGCCGGCCGACGGTGAGCACGGACATCAGCAGGTCCTTGTCGACCTGCTGCTGGAGCGCCTCGCACATCCCGCCCTCCCGCGGTGTGATGCCCGTTGCCTCCCGTACGGCCCGCTCGCAGTCCCGGGCCAGGTACAGGTGGGCGGTAGCGGACAGCGCCATCGTCAGGTTCATCGCCTCGTGCGCGAGCCCGTCGCAGATCCGGTTCCACGGCTGGCGGCCGTAGCCGCCTTCCTTGTAGTAGTCGATCGCGAGGGTGACTCCCTCCATCAGCTCCTTCACCTTGGGGGCGATCTCGCCCAGGAGCTTTTGGATCTGCTCGTCGTTCAGGTCGTTCAGCGGCGAAGCGCGAGCAAAGCGGGTCGCCGGCTCAACGAGCGGCGCCGCGCCCTCGACGTCTCGCGACCAGCTCATCGCGGGCGCCGGCCTCATCCTCGCCCCCGAGCTGCCACAGCCGCGGCGTGGCCGTGTCATGACCGACACCCCCCCGTCGTCGCCGACGCAGACGCCGCCGCCGAGGCGGGTCTCGCCCGAGTTGGGGGGGGCGGCGCCGAGGAACGTGATGGCCAGCACAGAATCCGGGCCCTGCGCCTGACGGCAGGCGACCACGCCCTGCTCGGTCAGGACCGGGTCCGTTGCAGGCCGCCCTGGTGCTTTTACCTCCGCCCAGGTCGCCTCCCTCCACGCAGCGACGGTCTGCTCGTCACGTTCGGCCGCGCGAAGCCGGACCTGCTGCACAAACGCATCCTGCTCACACCTGACCGATGGCGCAGTCCACCGACGTGGGGCTCAGGAGCGGCCCGAGATACCGGCAGCAGCCAGCAAGTTCCGGACCAGGTACGGCTCTTCACCTGCACGGGAGGCGATCACGGGGACGGATTCGCCCGAGCGGTACGCGGCCACGATGGCCGCACTCAGCCGCCGACGGGCCTCACGCACCGAGCGTTCCGCCGCACGCAGGCCTTCGGCCGCCTCCTCCAGCGTCCCCCGAGCGTCATCCTGATCCTGGCTCATGGGGTCATCGTGCCACCCGCCGAACCGGGCTCGATGGTCGGCAACCTCACCGCGGATGTGGCGTTGCGACACACCGCCTCCGGCCTGCCAGTCGCGTCCTTCACGGTCGCCTCAAACCCAGGACGTACAACCGCGACCGCGGTGAATGGGCCGACGGGGAACCGCTGTTCCTGCGCTGCTCGCTCTGGCGGCAGACAGGCGAGAACGCGACACAGTCCCTGTCCCGGGGCACCCGTGTGATCGTTACGGGGCGGCTGCGGCAGCGCACCTTTGACGACAAGGAAGGCGTCCGCCGCACCACCGTCGAGATCGACGCCGAGGACGTCGCGGTCTCCCTCACCTACGCCACCGCCCAGGTCACCAAGACCTACCGCGCCGCCCATCCCCCGGCAGCGGACGCGCCGTTGCGTCGTCGACCGCGCTGCCGGTCACGGTGACGGTGCCGCCACGTGCCGCAAGACTTCGCGAATTCGCCTGTTCGTCGGGAACTCACGGGCCTCCTCCTCCGACTCCTTTCGGGGAACGAGCAGGAGGTGGGATGGACGGTCTGGATGTGCGGATGCGTGAAGTCGCCTGCCGGCACGGCCGCGTCGAGGCCGTACGCGGTGTGGATCTCGACATCGGGGCGGGCGAGCGGGTGGCGCTGACCGGCACCAACGGGTCGGGCAAGACCACGCTGATCCGCGCGGTGCTGGGCCTGCACCGCCGGGCCGGCGGGCAGATCCTGGTCGGGGGCCGGGGCACGAGTTCGGCGGCCGAGTGGGCGTGGCGGCGTCGGGCGTGTGCCTGGATTCCGCAGAAGCCCGCGGTGGGCCGTTTCCCACTGCTGGCATACGAGCTGCTGGCCAGCAGCGGGGCACAGGCGGAAGCCGTGGAGGCAGCGGAGAAGCTGGGCGTCGGGGCGTTGACCCGACGGCCGCTGCACACGCTGTCCGGGGGCCAGTTGCAGCGCATGTATCTGGCCCGTGCGGTCGGCTGCGTCGCCGCCGGAGCCGGCGTGCTCCTGGCAGACGAGCCCACGGCCGCCCTCGACTTCGCCGGACAGGAAGAAGCCGCCGACGTCCTGCTGTCCCTGCCGGTGACCGTCGTGGTCGTCACGCACGACCGGGCGCTGGCCGACCGCTGCGACCGGGTACTGGAGATGGCCGCCGGCCGGCTGAGGGAGGTCCGGTGAATAGCCTCGCCGCCGCCGACCTCGGCCCGCTCCTCCAGCTTATACCCGTCCAACGGGCCGGCGCGGCTCTGCTGTTGGCGGCGATCGGCCTGCCCGTGATCGGCGTCGTCATCGTCGGGCTCGACATCATGCCGGTGCGGTTCGCGATGATGCACGTAGCCCTGCTGGGCATCGCGTTCGGGCTGCTGACCGGCCTGGACCCCATGCTGTGCGCGCTCGTCGCCTGCGCGCTGGCCGGGGCCGGGGTCGCGCCCCTCGCCCGCACGCCGGATGGCCTGTCCGGTGCGATGGGTTTGTTGATGAGTCTGGCGATCGCCGCCGCGCTGCTGCTCCTGGCCGTCTCCGGCGTCAATGCACAGGGCACGTTCGCGCTGCTGTGGGGCTCGATCCTGTCCGTGGGCACGGTCGACCTGTGGCTGCTCGGCGTGCTCGCCGTCGTCGTACCGGCCCTGTTCTGGTGGCGCCGCCGCGACCTCGCCCTCCTGCTCTACGACCGTGAACTCGCCCTCTCGGCCGGGGTGCGCGTCGACCTGCTCACGCTCCTGCTCCTCGTCCTGGTCGCGGTGTCCGTGGCCGGGGCCATCAAACTGACCGGTGCGCTGCTCGTCGACGCGCTGACCCTGCTGCCCGCGCTGGCCGCGCGGCGGCTGGGCACCTCCCTGAAGTCCATCACCGCCTGGGCGGTCGGCATTGGCGTCGTCGTGAACCTCACCGGGTTCCTCGTCGCGCTGAAGCTCGACTGGCCGCCCGGGCCCGTGCTCGTCCTGACGGCCGGCGTTGTGGTCCTGGCCGTCCATCTCATTCCCGAACGGAGAATCAGCTCATGGCGCGCATCCGCGTCCGCATCGCCCGTGTCCCTTCCGTCCTCGCACTGAGCCTGAGCACGGCGCTCGTCCTGACCGCCACCGCCTGCGGTTCCGGCAAGGCCGACAGCGCCGACACGCGCACGAGTGGGAAGAAGAACGGCGATGCTCCTGTCGTCGTGGCCACCACCACCTGGGAGGGCGCCTTGGCCAAGGCCGCCGGCGCGAAGGAGGTGAAGGTCATCGTCCCGTCGTCCGCGCAGCACGCCCCGGACTACGACCCCAAGCCGTCCGACCTCGCGGCGGTCGCGGGCGCCGACTTCGTGCTCTACGCGCCCTTCGAGCCATACGCGGCGAAGATCAAGGAGGCCGCCGGGTCGGACGCGAAGCTGGTCGAGGTCAATCTCGACAACGACGCCGACAAGGCGAGCGCCGAGGTCTCGCGCCTGGGCAAGCTGTTCGGGACCGAGGATGCCGCCGCGAAGTGGGACAGCTCCTTCAAGAGTGAGTACGGCACGCTGCAGAAGGAGCTGAAGGCCGCGTGGCCGGGCGGCAAGGCCCCGGCGGTCGTCGCGCAGGTCTTTTCCGTGTGGTCGGCGAAGATGACGGGTGCGCAGGTGGTGGGCACGTACGGTCCTGAGGCCGTGACCGCCAAGCAGCTGTCCGACCTGGCGAAGAAGAAGCCCGCGTACGTCTTCGACAACGTGCATATGACGACCGGCGAGGTGCTGCCCGACTCGGGGGCGAAGCAGGTGGAGATCGTCAACTATCCGGGCACGGACCTGGACCTGCTGGCGGTCTATAAGAACGCGGCGGACACGATCACGAAGGCGATGGCCTCTTGACCTCTTGACCTCTTGACCAAGGGTTCGTCCTGATACGAGTGCGGGGCCGCCGGGAGACTCCCGGCGGCCCCGCTCACGTACGGGTCAGATGGCCTGGGCGAGGGACTCCGGCTCCTGCTCGGTGCACCGCTCACGCAGCAGCGCCCGGTCCGGCTTGCCCGCCGGCGTCAGCGGCAACTCGGTGACGACAAGCAGCCGTTCGGGGTGCTTGCGCCGCTCCAGGCCACGTGCGTCCAAGTGTGCGCACAGTGCCTCCAGCGTGGGCGCCTCACCCCGCGGCACGATGCAGGCCGCGAGCCGCTCGCCCATCAGCGGATCCGGCACACCGACACACACCACGTCCCGGACGAGCGGATGCGCGGCGAGTTCGATCTCCACCTCGGCCGAGCTGATGTTGGCTCCGCCCCGGATGACGACGTCCTTCAGGCGCCCGACGATCCGCAGGGTGCCGTCCTCCTCAATGAGGCCGAGGTCGCCAGTGCGTACCCAGCCGTCGGCGGTGCGGTAGCGGGCGTCGAGTTCGGGGGCGGCGACGTAGCACAGGGGGGTCATAGGGCCGCGGGCGACGACCTCGCCGACCGAGCCCTTCGGTGCCTCCTGCAGTTCCAGGGTGCCGGGGACGGCGATACGTATGTCGGCGACGCGCGGGTCCGGCTGGCCCGCGAGGATGCCCGGCCCCTCCCCGCGCAGGGGTTTGTCGCCCAGCCCGGTGTGGCAGTTGACGCCATCGGCCGAGCCGTAGAGGTTCACGACCGGGCAACCGAAGACCCGGCGGGCTTCCTCGGCGGTGGCCTCGTCGAGCGGTGAGCCGCCGACGATGACCGCCGTCGGCGAAGTGAACGCGGGAGGGTGGCCCTCCGCGATCCGGTCCAGCATCATCCGGATCATGGTCGGCACGCCCAGGACGTGGGTGGGCTCGTGCTCGGCGAGCGCGTCCAGCGCCGCCTCGGGCGTGAAATGGTCCAGTAGAACCAGCGTGCCGCCGTGCCGGGCGAGGGTGACGGCGGTGCCGTTGCTGCCGAACGCGGAGGCCAGCGGGACAAGGAAGAGGCAGCGCGGCGGCTGGTCGTCCGGGATGAGGGAGGCGAGAAAGTTGCCGCGGCCGCCGGCCAGGGCATTGTGCGAGTACGCCACCATCTTCGGCTCGGCTTCGGAGCCGGAGGAGACCAGGATGCGAGCGGCGGCGTCCGGGGCAGGACGGACGGGGGTGAAGGACTTCGGGTCCGTGCGAAGCAGCGTCGAGAAGGCGACGGTGCCATCGGGGGCCGAACCGGGCCCGGCGGCGATCACGGTGCGAAGCGCGGGCAGCTCACCGGTCAGCGTGAGCAGGCCGGCGGCGTGGTGGTTGCCGCGGTGCTCCGTGGCCGCGATGACGGCGACCGCCTCCGCTCTACGTAGCAGCGAGGCCGCCTCGCTCTCGCCCCGGCCGACCGGGAAGGGCAGCGCGATGGCACCCAGCGCGGCCAGGGCGAGATCGGCGATGACAGCGTTGCGTCCGTTGGGCAGTTGTATGCCCACCACGTCACCGGCGCGTATGCCGAGTCCGGACAGCCCGGCGGCCAGACATCGCACCTTGCGGTCGAGAGCGGTGTAACAGAGTTTGCCCTTGGCGTCGAGGATGGCGGTGCGGTGCAGGTCGGCGATCTGACGGGAGCGGAAAAGGCTGTACAGATCGAGGTCGGGGCAGGTGCCGTCGAGGGCCCAGGAGCGGCGCAGCTCGGCGGGCAGCAGGTCGTGCAGTTTCACGGTCATGCGAAGCTCCAGGGAGTCGGGACGGCGGGCGCGCCGTGGGCGTCGCGGCTGATCGGGCCGGCAGAGAGGAGATCGGCGAGGTCGGTGACGACGGGGACGGCGGCAAGGCCGCGGTCGCGCATCCGCTCCAGCGCTTGGTCCGTGGACAGTTCGCTCAGGTTGTAGGGGATCGCGGAGTGGTCCGGGAGGGCGATCCAGCCGTCGGCGGTGCGCAGCGGGCGGCGGAAACCGGCAGGCTGGCGCGGGTCGAGTCCCTGCGCGGCCCGGGCCCGGGCGGGGGCGGTGAGGACGTCGGCGGCGCCGAGCAGGGACGAGTCCACGCGGACCCCGTGGCCGGTGCGCTCGCGCAGCAGCAGTCCCGCCAGGACGGCCTCGGCTCCGAGCAGTCCGCCGAGGACGTCGAGCAGGGTCATCAGGGACGGTGCGGGGGGTTCTTCGGCGGGCCGTACGGCCTCACCCACTCCGGTACGGGCCTGGACCATGAAGTCGGTGCCCATGGGGGCGTCGGCCAGCCGGCCCGCCCAGCCGCTGGTGTACGCGTAGACGAGGGCGCGGTTGGCCGCGGCCAGGTCCTCGTGGTCGAGTCCGAGCTCGGCGGCCTTGCCCGGCGCCCAGTTGTGCAGGAACACATCGGCGTCGGCGGCCATCTCGCGCAGCCGCTCCCGGTCGGAGGGGGACTTGATGTCCACCTCGACGGCCTTCTTGCCCCGGTTCAGCGCCAGCCACCGCGCCGAGATACCCGAACAGGCGGGCGGCATACCGCGCAACGGGTCACCGCCCGGCGGTTCGATCCGGATCACCTCCGCGCCCAGCAGGCCCAGCACGTGGGCGGCGAGCGGGGCCTGGATACGACGACCGGCTTCCAGGACGGTGAATCCCGCGAGGGGCAGACCGTCGGGCACTCGTGCAGCGGCGTACGTGGCCGCGTACGGGGTCAGCTGCCACGGCGGGGCCCCGTCGTACTCGGCCGCCCTGTCGCCGAGTGAGCGCAGCGGGCACACATCCGCGCCGGATGAGGCGGCGGCGTCCCGTATTCGCTGCCAGAGGCTGGCCCGCACCGCCTTGTGCAGCGTCTCCGGGAAGGGCGCACAGGCGGTGGCGTAGCGGAACTGGAAGGGCCGCCAGCCCCGGCGTATCGCCTCTTCGGGAGCGTCGAGGGCACGCCAGAACGCCGCCCACACCACCGGGTCCAGCGTCTCCAACTCGAAGACCGTACCGTCGATGGAGGTGAACGGCGGTCCGCCCGCGCCGAGTTCGGCGGCCTCGCCTTCCTCGGCCCCGGCGGCGGCCAGGTACTGCGAGACCGTCAGCAGACCGGCCCGCTCGGCACTCACCTCCACCTGCGCGATGCTCCCGCCCCCGCGTACCCCCGCCAGCAGCCCGGCCAGCAGGCCCTGCACGGCGAGGACACCGGTGGCGGTGGCGGCGTAGTCGACGGCGAGGCCGCGCGGGGTGCCGTCGCGTCGGCCGTGCACCGCCATGATGCCGGTGGCTGCCTGCGCGGTGGCCTCGTCGGTTGCCGTCTCGCCCCAGGTGGTGCCAGCAATCACCTCGCCCACGTCGCGCCCGGTGACGGTGAACCGCCCTCCCGAACCGCCGTCATGCCGGGCGCCGAGCAGCCGCAGATGCTCCGCGACCAGAGCGTCCGCCGCGCCCGGTGGACCTGACCCCTCAAAGCGGAGCCCGTCGAGCGGTC
>NZ_JBEXRZ010000267.1:0-9058 GCF_040613325.1 Streptomyces sp. NPDC006283
GTCCGGGACTGGCTCCACATCGACGACCATGTTCAGGGCATCGAGCTGGTCCGCACCAAGGGCCTGATCCAAACGAAAGACCCTAGCGGGCCAGGGAGACGATCATCTTTCCGGTGTTCTCGCCGCGGAGAAGCCCGGCAAAGGCCTCGTACCCGTTTTCGATGCCCTCGACGACGGTCTCGTTGTACTTGAGCTCGCCGGAGGCGATCCAACCGGCCACGTCCTGCACGAACTGCGGCTGGAGCGCGGCGTGGTCGCTCACCAGCATGCCCTGCAGGCGCAGCCGCTTGCCGATGACGAGAGCGAGGTTGCGCGGGCCGGGGGTCGGTTCCGTGTTGTTGTACTGCGCGATCATCCCGCAGATGGTCGCGCGGCCGCCCACGTTGAACGACGAGATGGCGGCCTCGAGGTGATCACCGCCGACGTTGTCGAAGTAGACGTCGATGCCGTCGGGAGCGGCTTCCCTCAGCTGGTCGGCGACCGGGCCGTTCTTGTAGTTGAACGCCGCGTCGAAGCCGTACTCCTCGACGAGGAGCTTGACCTTCTCGTCCGAGCCGGCCGAGCCGATGACGCGCGAGGCGCCCTTGATGCGGGCCATCTGGCCGACCTGGCTGCCGACGGCGCCCGCGGCGCCGGAGACGAAGACGGTGTCGCCCTCCTTGAAGGACGCGACATCGAAGAGCCCGGCGTAGGCGGTGAGGCCCGTCATGCCCAGCACGCCGAGGTACGCGGAAAGCGGGGCGAGGGCGGCGTCGACCTTCGTCGCGTGCTGGGCGGGCACGCTGGCGTACTCCCGCCAGCCGAGGCCGTGCAGCACATGGTCGCCGACCGCGAAGCCCTCGGCGTTCGACGCGATGACCTCACCGACCGCGCCGCCGTCCATGGGGCGGTCGAGCTGGAAGGGCGGGGTGTACGACTTCACGTCGTTCATCCGGCCACGCATGTACGGATCGACGGAGAAGTGCACGTTGCGCACGAGGACGCGGCCCTCCTCCGGCTCTGCGACCGGTGCCTCTCGCAGCGCGAAGTCCTCTGCCTTGGGCCAGCCGTGCGGGCGGGCGACAAGGTGCCATTCACGGCCGGACGCGGGAAGTGCGGACATGCTGCGTGCCTCCTAGAAAAGCTTCATTACCTGAAACAACCATGCGCCTGGATATTTCATGTTGTCAAGTAAATCGCTATCCTGATGCCATGGCCACCCAGCGAACAGACCCTGTGACCCTCGAGGTCGTCGAGCTCATCGGCGCCGTCGTGTCCCGCTACCACGCGGAATACGAGCAGGCCGCCGCCGAGCACACCCTCACCGGGGCACAGGCCCGCGTCCTGGCGCTGCTGTCCATGGAGAGCACGCCGATGCGCCGCATAGCGCAGAAGCTGAAGTGTGAGCCGTCGAACGTCACGGGGATCGTGGACCGCCTGGAGGCACGCGGCCTGGTCGAGCGCCGCCCGGACCCGGGCGACCGCAGGGTGAAGCTGGCAGCGGCCACACAGGAGGGCCGCGACACGGCCCGCAGGCTGCGGGAGTCGCTGGACTTCGCACGCGAGCCGCTGGCGCAGCTGACCGCGGCGGAGCGCACGGTGCTGCGGGATCTGCTCCAGCGGATGCTGGGTGAGGACGCAGCCGCCCGGACGGCCGCGGACGCGCCTTAGAAGACGCGCGCCTCAGGCGCCTGTCGCGCCTCGGGTGACCCGCCCCTGAGCCGCCAAGCGTGCCAGAGCCCTAGATGCACCAGAACAGCCAGCGTTCGCACGTCTCCGTCGGCGTCGGCTCCGGAGGCGGCGGCGGGTTCTCCTGATTCGGCGGATCGTCGCCGCCCGGGTCCGTGGGCGGCTCGCCGGTGCTGCTGGGGCTCGATTCGCCCGGCGGGTCGTCCGGGGACGACGCGGACGGGGAGCCGTCCTCGGCCGGCTCCGAGTCCGACGGCTTCGCGCCGTCGCCCTCCCCGTCGCCGTCAGCAGCTTCGCCGCCCGAGCCCTCACCCTTGCCCGCGCCGGACCTTCCGGGACGCGGGGAGCCGGACTTCGTGACTGCCGGCTCCTTCACCTGGTCCGGCACGTCGTTCGACTCTTCGGAGGCCGTCGGCTCCGGGGTCTTCGACTCGACGACCGGCTCTTCGCGCACGGCCGTCGCCGCGCCGTCGTCGCCCGAGTCTTCGATGGCCAGCTCGGCCAGGCTCAGCGCCCCCGCCGCCAGCACCAGCCCCAGCGTTCCGAGCAGCACTTTGCGGCCGCGCCGCTTGCGGGCACGGCGTCCCGCAGGCTTGCGCCGCTGCGGCGCGGCCTGTCGGCGCGAACGGCGCGGCCCGGGGCTGCGCACGGGCTCGGGCTCCACGTCCAGTTCGTAGACGTGGTCCGGCTCGGGAGCGCTGGGGCTGTGGTGACGGAGCTCCTCGACCGGTGTTCCACACCCGGCACAGGCCAGGGCGCCGTTGAGGTGCCGTCCGCACGGGTGGCAATAATCCATGGCGCCCGCAGGCTATTCGCCCGCAGGGTGCTTACGGTGGGCCGCCCTGTGTAGATCCTGTGTGGAAAGACGCCTTCCGCGGCGAGCCGACTCGCCACGGTTGACGCATGCCGGCGGGCAGGATGTCGGCCATGAACCCTGACGCCCGCTTCGGCCCGCTCGACTTCCAACTGGTGCTTCTGCGGCGGATGGCCGACTTCCAGCCGGACCTCGTCGAGGACGCCCGCCGTCGGCTGGGCGCCTCGCTCACGCAGATGCGCGAGGCCAACCGGCGGTGGCAGGCGATGGTGCGTTCCCCGAGGTCACGGGGCGCTCTGGCGCGCTACCGCTCGGTCCTCGGCGAGCCCGCCTCCGTGCAGCGGCGGCGGATCGGCGACCTGGAATGCGACGCGCACCTGTGGCCGACGCCGCTCTGGCCCGACCTGCGCTTCGAGGTGCTCGCCGCGGACAACGGCGCGGTGTGGAACGAGTGGCTGGTACGCGCTCCGGGCATGGCCGGCCCCGACCTGCGCACACTGGACGACCTGGCTCCGTGGTCGTGCACCGTGGACGAGGTCGCGAAGGCGTTCCCGCCCGCCCGTCCGATGGAGGGCTCGGCGCCGACCCGATGGCGGCTGGCGTTCACCCTGCCCGGCGGTGAGACGCGCGTCGCGGAATTCACCTGGGGCCTGCTGCAACGCCTCACGGACTGATCTGGCGGCCCGTCAGGTCGGGTGTCCCCCGGCACCCCCCGACCGGCGCAT
Organism: Streptomyces sp. NPDC006283; assembly: GCF_040613325.1. Lineage (NCBI taxonomy): Bacteria > Bacillati > Actinomycetota > Actinomycetes > Kitasatosporales > Streptomycetaceae > Streptomyces > Streptomyces sp. NPDC006283. The sequence goes on from NZ_JBEXRZ010000267.1 coordinate 3,208, forward strand.
CCCAGCGCGCGCCCGGCCCGCGGTGATCGCACGATGCGAACAAGTACCGCACTCGGGAGGACCCGCCGTGACCGTCAGCCTTGAGCAGTTGCGCCGTTGCCATGTAGCCGTCGACCTCGGAGCCGCCAGAACGCGTGTCTTCGTGAAGGGCATCGGACTCGTCGTCGACGAACCGAGCGTCGCCGCCGTGAACACCCGCACGGGAGCGCTGATCGCGGTCGGCTCCCTCGCCGAGAAGATGACCGGCCGCACACCCGACTACATCCGTGTCGCCCGCCCTGTCTCCGGCGGCACCGTCGTCGACATCGACATGGCCCAGCGAATGCTCCGCCACCTGCTCGGCGAAAAGCTCCGGCGCCAGCTGCGCCGCAAGCCCCGGCTGCGCGCCGCCGCCAGCACACCGCACGACAGCGACCCGCTCGCCCAGCGCGCCACCGTGGAAACCCTGGTCGGTCTCGGCGCCCGCAGGGTCGAACTGGTCGACACCCTGATCGCGGCCGCCGTCGGCTGCGGCCTCCCCGTGGAGGAGCCCAGCGGCGCCATGATCATGGTGTGCGGCGCCGCGACCACGCAGATCGCCGTCCTGTCCATGGGGTCGATCGTCACCGCCACCCGCATCCCCATCGGCGGCAACGCCATCGACAACGCGGTGATCCAGCACCTGCGCCACCAGCACGAGCTGATGCTGCCCAGTCAGTCCGTGCGCCCGCTCCAGATCACCCTGCACGGCAACGGCCTCACCCAGCAGGGCCCGTCGGTGACGGAGATCCACGGCCGGGACGTCGCCACCGGCCTCGCCCGTTCCGTCCGTGTCGACACCGCCGCCGTCCGGCAGGCGATCCACACACCACTCACCTCGGTGCTCGACGGCATCGGCCGGGTGCTGCGGGACTGCCCGCCCGACCTCGTCGCCGACCTCGTCGACCGCGGCATCACGATGGTCGGCGGCAGCGCTCTGCTTCCCGGCTTCGACCAGATGCTGCGGGAGGCGACCGGAATGACCGTCACCATCGCGGAGCGGCCCGACACATGCACCGTGCAGGGCCTCGGCGCCATGCTCGAGGGCCGGATCCAGCCCCTGGAACTCGACCCGGTGACCGAAGAACTGGACTGAGCGGCCGGGGAGGGCCGAAGCGGTGAACGCCGACGCCGGCCGGGACACGGCCGGACCCGGGAACGGGACTGCCCGGGTCGCGGCGCTTCTCGAGGCGGTGATCGGCGTCGGCACCGACCTCGATCTGCACGCCACCCTCCAGCGCATCGTCGACACCGCCGCCGGACTGACCGGCGCCCGGTACGCCGCGCTCGGAGTGATCGAGCCCGAACGCGGCGATGTCGGCGAGCTGTTCACAGCCGGATCGGACGCCACGGAGGAGCCGGTGTCCGACGGCGCCGAGGAGGCGGCCGCGGCCGGCGTTCGGCTCGAGGAGCGGCAGCGGCTGAGAGTCCCGATCAGGGTCGAGTCCGAGGAGTTCGGGGATCTGCACCTGGCCGGTAAGTACGGCGGCCCGTTCACCGCCGAGGATCTGGCGCTGCTGCAGGTGCTCGCCTCCCATGCGGGCATCGCCATCGGCAACGCCCGGCTGTACGAGACGGCGCGTCAGCGCGAGCGCTGGATCGAGGGGGCCGCAGCCGTCACCAACGCGCTGCTCACCGGCCAAAGCGCCGACGACGCCCTGATGACCGTCGCTGAGCAGGCCCGGATCCTCGCCGGGGCGTGTGCCGGGATGGTGCTCCATCCCACCGAGGACAACGGCATGGAGATCGTCGCGGCCTCCGCCCCGGACGACCCGGGGGACATCGTCGGCACCATCATCCAGCCCGGATCGCCGATTCTCGTTCAACTTCTGGGCGGCCAGCCGGTGTTCGTCGACGACTCGGCCACCGACCCGCGGATGACGACCCATGTGCGCAGCCGTTTCGGGCCGAGCATGCTGCTGCCGTTGCAGAGCGGCGGTCGGCTGATCGGCACGCTGGCCCTGCCACGGCGTCGGGGCGGCCGCCCGTACACGGCACCGGAGCGGCTGCTGGCGACGCAGTTCGCCTCGCAGGCCGCACTGGCGCTCGTCCTCGCGGACGCGCAGCACGACCGCGAGCAGCTCGCCGTCTACGAGGACCGGGACCGGATCGCCCGGGATCTGCACGACCTGGTCGTCCAGCGGCTGTTCGCCACCGAGATGCTGCTGGAGTCGACACGCCGTCGAGCCGGGACGGGCGCACCGGACGAGCTGCTGGGCCGGGCCGTCGACGAGCTCGACTCGACCATCCAGGAGGTACGCACCACGATCTTCACCCTCCAGCAGCCGCCGGCCGACGCGCCGACGACGTTCAGGGGCCGGGTGCTGCACGAGACCCGGGGCGCGGCGGTGCCGCTCGGCTTCTCCCCGTCGGTGCACTTCAGCGGGGCCGTCGACTCGCTGATGCGCGAGCCGGTGGGCGGCGGGCTGCTGACCGCCCTGCGCGGCGCGCTGGCCGCAGCCCATCAAAGGCGCGAGGTCTCCTCGATCACCGTGCACGTCGACGCGACGGTACGGCTGCCGGACGGCCGCCGGGGCGTACGGCTCACGGTCACGGACGACGGCCTGTCCGACGACGGGGAGCGCGGCACGACCCTGACCTGGCACCGGGCGCTGTAGGGCGACGGGAAACGGGCGCGCGGACAGGGCGGGCATCGCCGGTAAATGAGTCGCGCGGTGCGGCGCGAGGGCCGACAGTGGTGCGCCATGAGCGAGCTGTGGACGACGGCGACCGCCGGTGCGGTGGCCGGACTGGGTGTGGCCATGCCGATCGGCGCGATCGGGGTGCTGCTGGTCCAGCAGGGCATGCGCGACCGACGAGGAGCGGTGGCCGCGGCGTCCGCCGTCGCGGTCGTCGACATGGCGTACGCGGCGGTGGCCACGGTCCTCGGCCCCCTGATCGCATCCGCGCTGTCCGGTGTGGAGGCGTGGGTGCGTCTCGCCTCGGCGCTCGTCCTCGTGGCCATCGCGGCACACGGTCTGCTGTCCTCGCGCACCAAGGCGCACCCCGCCGAGGAAGACCCCGCCGCGACCGCCGGCGCCGTTGGCGGACCGGTCCGGGTCTTCACGCGCTTCGCCGCTCTGACCCTCATCAACCCCACGACCGCCCTCTACTTCGCGGCGCTCACCACCGCGCAGGGCGCCGCCCTCCACACAGGCGCCGCCGGAGCCGTCTTCGTCGGCGGGGTGTTCGTGGCCTCGCTGGTGTGGCAGCAGCTGCTGGTCGCGGCCGGCGGTTTCGCCGGTGCCCGGATCTCCGACCGGGCGCGCGCCTGGACGTTCCGCGTCGGATACGGCCTCGTCGCGGTCTACGCGGTGAAGATCGCGCTGCCGCTCCCGTAGATCCCGTGCCCGGCCCGGGGCCCGTGAGCGGGGCGGCCGCCGCGACGAACGTCGCTCCGCGCGGTCCGCAGCGCGGAGGACTCGTTTTCGATCGGCTTCATACCGGCGTCCGACCCGGCCCTGGCAGGCTGTGTGTACGCGTACGGGCGGATGCGCACCGTCCGGCCGACGGCCTGACGCGGGCGGACGCCGCCTCCCGGCAGCACGTCGGCGTGCGCCGAAGGCGGGAGCGCGACAATGACGCCTCCGCATGTGACACGAGGAGGACCAGGCATGAGTCCGCTCTTTCCGGCGTTGGATGCCGCGACCCCCGGCTCCGGCCGCATCGCCCTCCGGTTCGGGCAACGCTCCTTGACGTACGGGCAGCTGAACGGCGCGGCCGGCGCCCTCGCGGCACGGATCGCGGAGGCCGGGAGGGTCGCCCTGTGGGCAGCTCCGACGCTCGAGACGGCGGTGGGCACGGTGGCAGCGCTGCTGGCCGGCGTACCGGTCGTGCCGCTCAACCCGAAGACCGGCGAGCGGGAGCTGGCGCACATCCTCGCCGACAGCGCCCCGTCCCTGGTGCTCGCCGGACCGGAGGACGAGCTGCCTTCGCGGCTGCGCTCGCTGGAGCGCGTCGACATCCCCGTCACGGGCCCGGCGGGCACCCTGCCGCCGGAGGCGGGGGCCGGCTCAGCCGCGATGATCGTCTACACCTCGGGCACGACAGGCCCGCCCAAGGGCGCGGTGCTGCCGCGCCGCGCGATCGCCGTCACGCTGGACGCGCTGCAGGACGCCTGGCAGTGGAGCGCCGACGACGTCCTGGTGCACGCGCTGCCCCTGTTCCATGTGCACGGGCTCATCCTCGGGATCCTCGGCCCGCTGCGCCGCGGCGGCGAGGTGCGGCACCTGGGACGTTTCACACCGGAGGGCGTGACGAGGGAGCTGAGCTCCGGCGGCACGATGCTCTTCGGCGTGCCCACGATGTACCACCGGCTGGCCGAAGCGCTGCCCGACGACGCGGAGTTGACGAAGGCGCTGGCCGGAGCGCGGCTGCTGGTGTCGGGCTCCGCCGCCCTGCCGCTGCCCGACCACGCGCGCATCACCGCGGCGACCGGCCGCCGGGTCGTCGAGCGGTACGGGATGACGGAGACCCTGATGAACACCAGCGTCCGCGTGGACGGTGAGGCCCGGCCGGGCACCGTCGGAGTGCCTCTGCGCGGAGTGGAGCTGCGGCTCGTCGAGGAGGACGGCACGGAGATCACAGCGCAGGACGGCGAGACGATCGGCGAGATCCAGGTACGCGGCGACAACCTGTTCACGGAGTACCTGAACCGCCCCGACGCGACGGCCGCGGCCTTCGACGGGGACTGGTTCCGCACGGGGGACATGGCCGTGCGCGAGGCGGACGGCCATGTGCGCATCGTCGGCAGGAAGGCCACCGACCTGATCAAGAGCGGCGGCTACAAGATCGGGGCTGGTGAGATCGAGAACGTGCTGCTGGACCATCCGGCCGTGCGCGAGGCCGCGGTGACCGGCGAGCCCGACGCCGACCTCGGGGAACGGGTCGTCGCCTGGATCGTGGCCGCGGACCCGCAGTCCCCGCCGACCGGGGAGGAGCTGACGGACCATGTCGCCGCCCAGCTCGCGCCGCACAAGCGGCCGCGGACGGTGCGGTTCCTGGACCTCCTGCCGCGCAACGACATGGGCAAGATCATGAAGCGGGCGCTCCATGCCTGAGCGCCTGTCCGCCCGCGAGGCGGTCGCCCTGGTCTGCGACGGGTTCACGGAACAGGAGCTCGCCGAGCTGCCGGCCACCGGGGACGGTCCGCTCGACTGGGAGGGCTACGGCGCCCAGCGGGCCCGCGCGTCACGGCGGACGGGCTCCGCGGAGTCCGTGGTCTACGGCACTGCCCTGCTCGGCCGCACCGAATGCGTGCTGATCTCCTTCGAGTTCGGCTTCCTGGGCGGTTCGCTGAGCGGGCGGGCCGGGGACCGGCTGGAGGCCGCGTACACCCTGGCCCGTGAGCGCCGGCTGCCACTCGTCTCACTGATCGCGACGGGCGGCAGCCGGATGCAGGAGGGGATGGTCGCGCTGACACAGCTGCAGCGGGTCGCCCGGGCGTCCGCGCTGCTGCGTGAGGCGCGGCTCGCGCACATCGCCGTGCTCCGCGACCCGACGACGGGCGGCGGCTGGGCCACCCTCGGGGCGGGTGCGGACGTCATCCTGGCCCTGCCCGGCGCCCAGGTCGGCTTCGCGGGCTCCCGCGTGCGCCCTGCGGACGCGGACCCGTCGGCGTACACGGCAGAGGGCCAGCTCGCGTCGGGCCACATCGACGCGGTCGTACGCCCGGAGGCGTTGCGCGACACCCTGGCCTTCTGGGCGGGTGCACTCGCACCCGGCGCGGCGGCCCGGGAGGCATCGTCCTCGCGGCGGCCGGCCTCGGGCTGCTGGTCTGGGGCCTGGCCACGGACCCGGCAGAACTGCTGAAGCGCAAGACGTACACGACCCG
>NZ_JBEXRZ010000268.1:0-9019 GCF_040613325.1 Streptomyces sp. NPDC006283
AGGCTGGATTTCGCGGAGCGAAATCAGCCCGTCCGGCGTTTGAGGACACCGCGCGGAGCGCGGTACGGGGTCCGGGGCTTGCCCCGGTTTCGGGAAGGGGCGGGGTGGGGAAAACGCCCGCCGCAGGCGTCACGCGCCCCGACGACATGCCACGGCGCCTGCCCAAGGTCCGGTCGGGGACAGGGCAGGCGCCGTGTTCAGTTCCGTACGCCGTTGTACGGGACGTGCAAGGGGTGGTGCGGTCAGACGGTCAGCGCGCGGTCCGTCGGGCGGATCGGCGCCGGGAGGGCGCTCGCGCCCGTGAGGTACCGGTCGACGCCGCGCGCCGCCGAGCGGCCCTCGGCGATGGCCCAGACGATCAGCGACTGGCCGCGGCCCGCGTCGCCGGCGACGAAGACACCGTCGACGTTCGTCGCGAAGTCCGCGTCGCGCGCCACGTTACCGCGTTCGTCGAGCTCGAGACCGAACTGCTCGACCAGGCCGTTGGCCTTGTCGATGCCGGTGAAGCCCATCGCCAGGGTGACCAGCTGCGCGGGGATCTTCCGCTCCGTGCCCGGCTTCTGGACCAGCTTGCCGTCCTCGAAGGACACCTCGACCAGGTGCAGGAACTGCACGTTGCCGTCCTCGTCGCCCTCGAAGTGGGTGGTGGAGACGGAGTAGACCCGCTCGCCGCCCTCCTCGTGCGCGGAGGTCACCTTGTAGAGCATGGGGAACGTCGGCCAGGGCTGGTTCGCGTTCCGCTCGTCGCCCGGGCGCGGCATGATCTCCAGCTGCGTGACCGAGGCAGCGCCCTGGCGGTGGGCGGTGCCCACGCAGTCCGCGCCGGTGTCGCCGCCGCCGATGACGACGACGTGCTTGCCCTCCGCGGTGATGGGGGGCGCCACGAAGTCGCCCTCCTGCACCTTGTTGGCGAGCGGCAGGTACTCCATGGCGAAGTGGATGCCGTTCAGCTCGCGTCCGGGGACCGGCAGGTCCCGGGAGACGGTCGCGCCGGCCGCGATGACGACGGCGTCGTAGCGCCGCCGCAGCTTGGTGGCGTCGAGGTCGCGCCCGATCTCCACCTCGGTACGGAACTTGGTGCCCTCCGCGCGCATCTGCTCGATGCGGCGGTTGATGTGCACCTTCTCCATCTTGAACTCGGGGATGCCGTAGCGCAGCAGTCCGCCGATGCGGTCCGCGCGCTCGTAGACGGCGACCGTGTGGCCCGCCCGGGTCAGCTGCTGGGCGGCGGCGAGGCCCGCCGGGCCGGAGCCGATGACCGCGACGGTCTTGCCGGACAGGCGGTCCGGCGGCTGCGGGGTGACGTCGCCGGAGTCCCACGCCTTGTCGATGATGGAGACTTCGACGTTCTTGATGGTGACGGCCGGCTGGTTGATGCCGAGCACGCACGCCGACTCGCACGGAGCCGGGCACAGACGGCCGGTGAACTCCGGGAAGTTGTTCGTGGCGTGCAGCCGCTCGGACGCGGCCGCCCAGTCCTCGCGGAAGGCGTAGTCGTTCCACTCGGGGATGAGGTTCCCGAGCGGACAGCCGTTGTGGCAGAACGGGATGCCGCAGTCCATGCACCGGCCGGCCTGCTTGCTGATGATCGGCAGCAGGGAGCCGGGGACGTAGACCTCGTTCCAGTCCCTGACGCGGTCCGCGACGGGACGGGTCTCGGCGACCTCGCGCCCGGTGGTCAGGAAGCCCTTGGGGTCAGCCATTGATCGCCGCCTCCATCATCTTCTCGGTGGTCTCCTGCTCGGAGAGACCGGCGAGCTCAGCGGCGTCCTTGGCGGCGAGCACTGCCTTGTACGTGGTCGGGATGATCTTGCTGAAGCGGTCCACGTTCACGGACCAGTCGGCGAGGAGCCTCGAAGCGACGGTCGAGCCGGTCTCCTCGAAGTGGCGGCGCACGACATCGTGCAGCCACTGCTTGTCCGTGTCGGACAGGGACTCGATCGCCCCCAGGTTACCGGCGTTGACGTTGTCCTTGTCGAGGTCGATCACGTAGGCGACGCCGCCGGACATGCCGGCCGCGAAGTTGCGGCCCGTCTCGCCGAGGACGACCGCGTGGCCGCCGGTCATGTACTCGCAGCCGTGGTCGCCGACGCCCTCGGAGACCACCAGTGCGCCGGAGTTGCGGACGCAGAAGCGCTCGCCGGTCCGGCCGCGCAGGAACAGCTCGCCGCCGGTGGCGCCGTAGGCGATGGTGTTGCCCGCGATGGTGGAGTACTCGGCCAGGTGCTCGGCGCCCCGGTCGGGGCGGACGACGACCCGGCCGCCGGACAGGCCCTTGCCGACGTAGTCGTTGGCGTCGCCTTCGAGACGCAGCGTGATACCGCGCGGCACGAACGCGCCGAAGGACTGGCCGGCGGAGCCGGTGAAGGTGATGTCGATGGTGTCGTCGGGCAGGCCCGCACCGCCGAACTTCTTCGTCACCTCGTGGCCGAGCATGGTGCCGACGGTCCGGTTGATGTTCCGGATGGCGACCTGGCCGCGGACCGGCTGGGCATCCTCGGCGGTCGCCGCGTTCAGCGCGTCGGCGGCGAGCTTGATCAGCTCGTTGTCGAGCGCCTTCTCCAGTCCGTGGTCCTGCTCGACGGCCTGGTGGCGCACCGCGCCGTCGGGCAGGTCGGGCACGTGGAAGAGGGGCTCGAGGTCGAGGCCCTGTGCCTTCCAGTGGTCGACGGCCCGCTCGGTGTCGAGCAGCTCGGCGTGCCCCACGGCCTCCTCGATGCTGCGGAAGCCCAGCTCGGCGAGGATCTCCCGGACCTCCTCGGCGACGAACTCGAAGAAGTTGACGACGAACTCGGCCTTGCCGGAGAACCGCTCGCGCAGCACCGGGTTCTGCGTCGCGATGCCCACGGGGCAGGTGTCCAGGTGGCAGACGCGCATCATGACGCATCCGGACACGACGAGCGGCGCGGTCGCGAAACCGAACTCCTCGGCGCCGAGCAGCGCGGCGATGACGACGTCGCGGCCGGTCTTGAGCTGGCCGTCGGTCTGGACGACGATGCGGTCGCGCAGGCCGTTGAGCAGCAGGGTCTGCTGGGTCTCGGCGAGGCCGAGCTCCCAGGGGCCGCCCGCGTGCTTCAGCGAGGTCAGCGGGGAGGCACCCGTACCGCCGTCGTGGCCGGAGATGAGGACGACGTCCGCGTGGGCCTTGGAGACACCGGCTGCGACCGTGCCGACGCCGACCTCGGAGACCAGCTTCACGTGGATGCGGGCTGCCGGGTTGGCGTTCTTGAGGTCGTGGATCAGCTGAGCCAGGTCCTCGATGGAGTAGATGTCGTGGTGCGGCGGCGGGGAGATCAGACCGACGCCCGGGGTGGAGTGCCGGGTCTTGGCGACCCACGGGTAGACCTTGTGGCCGGGCAGCTGGCCGCCCTCGCCGGGCTTGGCGCCCTGGGCCATCTTGATCTGGATGTCGTCCGCGTTGACGAGGTACTCGCTGGTGACACCGAAGCGGCCGGACGCGACCTGCTTGATGGAGGAGCGGCGCTCGGGGTCGTAGAGGCGCTCGGGGTCCTCTCCACCCTCACCTGTGTTGGACTTGCCGCCCAGCTGGTTCATGGCGATGGCGAGGGTCTCGTGCGCCTCCTTGGAGATGGAGCCGTACGACATGGCGCCGGTGGAGAAGCGCTTGACGATCTCGGAGACGGGCTCGACCTCGTCGACGGAGATCGGCTCGCGGTCCGTGTTGAAGCCGAAGAGGCCGCGCAGCGTCATCAGGCGCTCGGACTGCTCGTTCACGCGGCCCGTGTACTGCTTGAAGATGTCGTACCGCTTGTTGCGCGTGGCGTGCTGCAGGCGGAAGACGGTCTCCGGGTCGAACAGGTGCGGCTCGCCCTCGCGGCGCCACTGGTACTCGCCGCCGATCTCCAGCGCACGGTGCGTGGCGGCGATGCCGGAGGCCGGGTAGGCCTTGGCGTGCCGGGCGGCGACCTCCTTGGCGACGACGTCGAGCCCGGCGCCGCCGATCTTGGTGGCGGTGCCGTTGAAGTACTTGTCGACGAAGGCGTCGTCGAGGCCGACGGCCTCGAAGACCTGGGCGCCGCGGTAGGAGGCGACCGTGGAGATGCCCATCTTGGACATGACCTTCAGGACGCCCTTGCCCAGCGCGTAGATCAGGTTGCGGATGGCCTTCTCGGGCTCGAGGCCCTCGATGAAGGTGCCGGCGCGGACCAGGTCCTCGACCGACTCCATGGCCAGGTACGGGTTGACCGCCGCGGCGCCGTAGCCGATGAGCAGGGCGACGTGGTGCACCTCGCGGACGTCACCGGCCTCGACGAGCAGACCCACCTGGGTGCGCTGCTTGGTGCGGATGAGGTGGTGGTGCACGGCGGAGGTGAGCAGCAGCGACGGGATCGGCGCGTGCTCGGCGTCGGAGTGCCGGTCGGACAGGACGATCAGCCGGGCGCCGTCCTCGATGGCCGCGTCGACCTCGCCGCAGATGGCCTCGATACGGGCGGCGAGCGCGTCGCCGCCGCCGGTGACGCGGTAGAGGCCGGCCAGCGTGGCGGCCTTCATGCCGGGCATGTCGCCGTCGGCGTTGATGTGGATGAGCTTGGCCAGCTCGTCGTTGTCGATCACCGGGAACGGCAGCGTGACGCTGCGGCAGGACGCGGCGGTCGGCTCCAGCAGGTTGCCCTGGGGGCCGAGCGAGGAGTGCAACGAGGTGACGAGCTCCTCGCGGATGGCGTCCAGCGGCGGGTTGGTGACCTGCGCGAACAGCTGGGTGAAGTAGTCGAAGAGCAGCCGCGGGCGCTCGGAGAGCGCCGCGATCGGCGAGTCCGTGCCCATGGAGCCGAGCGGCTCGCCGCCGGTGCGTGCCATTGGCGCGAGGATGACGCGCAGCTCTTCCTCGGTGTAGCCGAAGGTCTGCTGGCGGCGGGTGACGGAGGCGTGGGTGTGGACGATGTGCTCGCGCTCGGGGAGGTCCTCGAGCTCGATCTCGCCGGCTTCCAGCCACTCGGCGTACGGCGCCTCGGCGGCGAGGGAGGACTTGATCTCGTCGTCCTCGATGATGCGGTGCTCGGCGGTGTCGACGAGGAACATCTTGCCGGGCTGCAGCCGGCCCTTGCGGACGACCTTGGCGGGGTCGATGTCGAGGACGCCGACCTCGGAGGAGAGCACGACGAGGCCGTCGTCGGTGACCCAGTAGCGTCCGGGGCGCAGACCGTTGCGGTCGAGGACCGCGCCGACCTGGACGCCGTCGGTGAAGGTGACACAGGCCGGGCCGTCCCAGGGCTCCATCATCGTGGAGTGGTACTGGTAGAAGGCGCGCCGGGCCGGGTCCATCGAGTCGTGGTTCTCCCACGCCTCGGGGACCATCATCAGCACGGAGTGCGGCAGCGAACGGCCGCCGAGGTGGAGCAGCTCCAGGACCTCGTCGAAGGACGCGGAGTCGGAGGCGTCGGGCGTGCAGACGGGGAAGATCCGGTCGATCTTGCCGGCGCCGGAGTTGAACAGCGTGGAGGCGAGCTGCGACTCACGGGCACGCATCCAGTTGCGGTTGCCCTTCACCGTGTTGATCTCGCCGTTGTGCGCGACGAAGCGGTACGGGTGGGCCAGCGGCCAGCTCGGGAAGGTGTTCGTGGAGAACCGCGAGTGGACGAGCGCCACGGCGGTCGCGAAGCGCCGGTCCGAGAGGTCGGGGAAGAAGGGCTCGAGCTGGCCGGTGGTCAGCATGCCCTTGTAGACGACGGTGCGCGCGGAGAGCGACGGGAAGTAGACACCGGCCTCGCGCTCGGCGCGCTTGCGCAGCACGAACGCCTTGCGGTCCAGCGCGATGCCCTCGCTCACTCCGTCGGTGACGAAGAGCTGGCGGAAGGCGGGCATGGTGGCGCGGGCGCCGTTGCCGAGCAGGTCGGGCGTGACGGGGACCTCGCGCCAGCCGAGGACGCTGAGACCCTCTTCGGAGACGATCGTCTCGATCTTCGAGACGGCGGCCTCGTTCTCCTCGGCGTCTGCCGGGAGGAAGGCGATACCGACGGCGTACGAACCTGCCTCGGGCAGCTCGAAAGCGGTGACCTCGCGCAGGAAGGCGTCGGGGACCTGGAGCAGGATGCCCGCGCCGTCGCCGGAGTCGGGCTCGGAGCCGGTGGCACCGCGGTGCTCGAGGTTTCGCAGTACGGTCAGCGCCTGCTCGACCAGCTCATGGCTGGCAACACCGGTGAGGGTGGCCACGAACCCGACACCGCAGGCGTCGTGTTCGTTACGGGGGTCGTACATCCCCTGGGGGGCGGGGCGACCGTCCATGGGCGACCAGGCGTCGGAACGCATCGGCTCTCCCGTCGTCGTCGTGGCATGTGCAGTGCCGAGGGACGACGTTGGCCCTCCGCGAAATTTCGTGCAGGTTACATGATGGAGTGATTCTCGGAAAGCGGATAGCTCATTCCAGCATGCGGACACCGCGCCAGGCGGTGAAAGAGGTCGCGGCAGACACGTCGCATCCGGCGGACTTCGGCTGAGCAGGCTTCATTGCCCGCAGCGTCTACGGCTAATGCCCAGTGATTGCGGAATCGAAACCACCGGGTAACGGCTACTTATGTGGCGCCCTGCATAGTGTCTCACCCTGGGGCCCCACCACGGGAGGGCGTACGTCACAGGGTCCGTGACGGAGCCCGAAAAAGCGAACGCCGGCTCCCGGGTGAGCCGGCGCGGGGCGGACGCCGCGGAAGCGGCGGTACTACACCGCGGCGCCGATGAGCGTTCCCAGGCCGTAGGTGACCGCGGCCGCTGTGCCACCGAGGGCCAGCTGGCGCACGCCGCTGAACCACCAGCTGCGCGCAGTGACCTTCGCCACCAGAGCACCGCAGGCGAACAGCCCGAGCAGGGCGAGCAGCACTGCGGGCCACAGCGCGCTCGCACCGAGCAGGTACGGCAGCACCGGCAGCAGTGCCCCGAGCGCGAACGCCCCGAAGGACGAGGCCGCGGCAACCAGCGGCGACGGCAGGTCGTCGGGATCGATGCCCAGTTCCTCACGGGCGTGGATCTCCAGCGCCTGCTCCGGGTCCTTCGACAGCTGCATCGCCACCTGGCGCGCGAGCGGGGGCTCCACGCCCCGGGCGACGTACAGCGCCGCCAGCTCCTCCATCTCGTCGACGGGGTGCTTGCGCAATTCGCGGCGTTCCACGTCCAGTTCGGCCTCGACCAGCTCGCGCTGGGAGGCCACGGAGGTGTACTCGCCCGCGGCCATGGAGAACGCACCCGCGGCGAGACCGGCCAGGCCGGTGATGACGATGGTCTGCTGCGAGACGGCGCCACCCGCGACACCCGTCATCAGCGCGAGGTTGGAGACCAGGCCGTCCATCGCCCCGAACACCGCGGGGCGCAGCCAGCCGCCGTTCACATCGCGGTGCGTGTGGTTGTCGCGGTGTGCCTCGTGCAGTGCGGCTTCGGTTTCGATGATGGACACAACTCTCCCCTTGCTCCAGCAGCGGCCCGATCGGCCGCGCTCCCCTCGACACCTTCGAAGATACGCGCGATGTAAGGGGCGTACCAGCAAGGCAGGCTTTACTTACCTGGCTGCCAGGGGTCTGCACCGGATCAGGCGGGACGCAAGCCGGGCCCGCCGGAAACGGGTGCGCGCGGGTGAGAGAAACGTTTCTCTGACTCGACGGGCGCGGCACGTGGCACAGATGCGGGAGGAAGGCTCGCGCGCGCGAAGGGATCCGCATGGAAGTGCTGGCCGCATCCGGTTCCGGTTCCGTCGCCGCCCTGCTCGACCGGGCCCGCGGAGCGCTCCTCGGCCTCGCGGTGGGCGACGCGCTCGGCGCTCCCGCCGAGAACCTGCGGCCCTCCGAGATCCGCCGCCGCTGGGGACGCATCGAGGGGTTCGTGAGCGACGACCCCGCGGGCACGGACGACACCGAGTACGCGATCTTCTCGGGTCTGCTGCTCGCCCGGCACGGCTCCGCGCTCACCGTCGCGCACGTCGAGTCGGCGTGGCACCAGTGGATCGCCGACCTGGACGAGGGCCCCTTCCGGGGCGCGGGCTTCAGCGAACGCGGCACTCTGGAGAATCTGCGCCGGGGGCTCGCCGCCCCGATCTCCGCCCAGCACCGGCACGCGTGGAGCGACGGGCTGGCGATGCGGGCGGCCCCGTTCGGCGTCTTCGCCGCCGGGCAGCCCGCGGAGGCGGCACGCCTCGTGACCATCGACGGCAGCGTCAGCCACGACGGCGAGGGGATCTACGGGGGGCGGGCCGTCGCCGCCGGTGTCGCGGCGGCCATGGGCGGCGCGGGGCCGGCGGGGGTGATCGGGGCGGCGCTGTCCGTGGTCCCCATGGATTCCTGGACCGCACGCTCGATGCGCCGCGCGGTCGTCGCCGCGGGGCGGAGCCACCCGGACACCCTGTCCATGGAACGGGCCGTTCGCTCCGCGGTCGTCATCGGCGGCTACCCGTGGACGGACCTGGCGCCGGAGGCGGTCGGCCTCGCGTTCGGCGCCTTCGCCGCCGCCCGCGGGGACTTCCGTACTTCGGTACTGACAGCGGTCAACATGGGCCGCGACGCGGACACCACAGCGGCGGTCGCGGGCGCGCTCGCGGGATCGGTGTCCGGATTCGGCGCGATCCCCGAGGAATGGGCCTCGGCCATCGGCCCGGTCCGCGGCAGCTGCCTGCCGTCGATGCGCGGCTACCACGTCCTGGACATCGCCGAACTCCTCACCCCGGACGACGACCCGGGCCCGGCGTCATGACCGGCCCCGCCCGAGGAACGCCCTCCGACCCTGCGCCGACGCCCGCCGGCGAGCCGGCCGACGCGACGGCCGCCTACCACGGTTCACTGCACGCCGCCCCCCGCGCGGCGACGCACCACACCCTCGGCGCCCTGGGGGCGGGGGCGCCTGCCCATGGGCCGGGCGCGGTCGCGGGTGCGGGGGGCGCGGGCGCGGAGAGGGATGCCGCCGCCGCCCGCCCGGGTGGCGCACGCCCCGGCGGCGCGTGGGATGCCCGTCTTCCTCGCCGACATCAAGGGCGACGTCTCCGGCATCTCCGCTCCCGGCGAGGGAGGCGGCAAGGTGCAGGAGC
>NZ_JBEXRZ010000269.1:0-8938 GCF_040613325.1 Streptomyces sp. NPDC006283
CTGCCCGGCCAGACGCACGCCGGGGCCCTGACCCTCGTCACGGTCAGGGCCCCGCCTCAATTCTTCGTATCAAGCAGTCCACTGATGAGCACGCCCACCGCGCCACTCCACCCACCGCGGATCATCCATCACCATCTCCGGGATTCGAGGGTTCCAGCAGCCTCGAGACACACGACCAGGTCGTGGTCGCTACGAGCGTGCCGGGAAGCACTGGTCACGGGCCTGGCCACATCGACGATGAATATGCGGCATCTCTACCTGCCCACCGTGTCGTCGAGCAAGGTCAACCACCCATCAAGATCAGCACTCTCCACCGCGACGGTCGCCGGCCACCAGGCGCCTGCTCATGCAGAAAGTCCCGAAGATGCCCCGCCGGCATGCGGGACGTTCTGGGCGTTACCGGTTGCGGCCACGGAGCATGTCCCAGGCACGGTCGATCAAGCCGCAAGGAGCTCTTCCCGCCAACGCCGGCGATTGGCGGGAAGAGCGTGACCGGGCGGCGTGCCGCGCGTTATCGCTTCGGGTGCATGCATTCCGCCCCACGGAA
This sequence comes from Streptomyces sp. NPDC006283, assembly GCF_040613325.1. NCBI lineage: Bacteria > Bacillati > Actinomycetota > Actinomycetes > Kitasatosporales > Streptomycetaceae > Streptomyces > Streptomyces sp. NPDC006283. Next base: position 548 of record NZ_JBEXRZ010000269.1, read on the forward strand.
TGCACGCTGGCGGGGCCCTGATCAACGGCTGATCACGGCCCCGCCTCATCCCGCCGGTGACAGCGGCCACCGGCGCGCCAGCGCCTCCGCACGGCACTGCACAGCGCCACCCCAGATCAAGGCAGCAGGTCTACTCTCCCGCCCGGCGGAGGCTCACACGAGGCAATCAGACCCGGCAACGCGCGAGCCGCCGGATCCACCGCCCGCGCGTCGGCAGCACTGCGGCTGAAGTATTCAGCCGCAGTGGACACAAAGAGTGCCGGGCAGGCGGAGAACTCCCACCAGCCCATCCCCTGACGCGAATACGGCCCGGCATACTGACGCCGCCTTCACCAACACCGGCTGCAAGGGCCCCGCGGGAGCGCCGCATCCGACACCCCCGGCACAGACTCACCAACAAACAGTGGTAAGGAATCTCACCACTCGCCTCCGCCACCGATGGCGCCGGTTTCCCAGGAACCTCCGCCACCGAAGTCGCCGACGCCGCTACCGCCACCGATGGCGCCAAAGACGTCAGTCAGCAGGTTCCCGCCGGAGTCGCTCCCTGTACCAGCGGCGCCACGCGCAACGAATCTCCAGGAGGACCCATGAACACCACCACCGACACCGTGGACGCCTCCTACCTCGCCCTGCGCCTGCCCGCCGGCACCAAGGTGACCTACCGGGGCACCCTCGAAGAGGCCACGGCCAGTGGCTGGTCTCCCCGTGCAACTGCCACCACTGCGCGGTCTCCACCCTCTTCGGCCGCCCCGCCCGCCGCTACGAGCTGCTCACCCTGGACGGCAAGCCGAGCCCGTACGTCCACATCCGCTACACCTCCGTCGCCCCCGTCGTCAGCGACACCGAGCGCGGGTACGCCGCCTGCTACATGACGCCCAAGATCGTCGCCGTCCACCTGCGCAAGCAACTGCGGAAGGCGTTCCCCGGCGTGAAGTTCTCCGTGCGCACCGGCCGGGACAAGAGGTTGGGGGAGCTGTCCGTCACTTGGAACGGCGGCCCCCGCCGCACCGCGGTCAGCGCCGTCACCGCGCCCCTGCTCGCCACCTACGGCGCCTCCGAGGAGCGTCGCCCCGCCCGCATCTCGGTCACCTGCGCCGGACGCGACTACCACGGCATTCCCTCCGTCGCCGCGATCACCCTCAACCGCGGCTGACACCGCCCCACCGGGGGCGCGGACCGGCCGCGCCCCCCTGCACCGGAAGTCGGGCCGAGGCCCGGGCCGCGAACCGCACTGCGAACTGACGCGGCGGGCCGGCCAGCGCCCCGCCGGGCCCCGGCCCCGGCCCCGGCCCCGGACGAAACTCCAGAACAGGACAAGCATGCTGAACCCCGGCCCCAACTTCCGCCGGATCACCTGCCCCCAGTGCGAGAAGGGCAGGATCGTCCTCGCCACCGGAACGGCACGATTCCAGTGCAGCCGCCTGCGCCAGGTGGTCGACGGCTTCAAGATCGGCAACTGCGACTTCGCGACGCGGGACCGTGACGAGATCCCCGTCAAGCCGGGAGAACGGGTCGTCGTCGTGGACTTCACGCCCTTCGCCCACCTCACCACCCCCTAGAAGGCTCGTGAAGATCTTGGGTTCTGGCCCTGCCGCGTGAGCGGCAGGGCCAGACTCGTCGTGTGGCGATGGGCGAATGGGTGGGCGAGACCGTCGGGCCGGACGTGTGGGAGACGTGCCGGGAGTTGATCCCTGCCGGGAGCGTGTTCGCGTTCCTGGCCGGGCATCGCGGTGAACTGTTCCCGGCGGCGATGTTCGTGGACATGTATCCGTCGGCGAACGGGCGGCCGAGCATGCCGCCGCAGATTCTGGCCTCGGCGGTCACCTTGCAGTCCCTGCACGGGCTGTCGGACTTCGAAACGGTCCAGGAACTGCGGTGCGACCTGCGGTGGAAGGCCGCATGCGGTCTGGGTCTTCACGACATGGCTTTCGATCCGTCGCTGCTGGCCTACTTCCGCCGCCGGCTGGCCGGTTCCGCCCGCCCGAACCGTATCTTCGAGGCCGTACGCGAGGTCGTGCAGGCAACCGGGGTCCTCAAGGGCAAGCACCGCCGGGCGCTGGACTCCACTGTGCTGGACGACGCGGTCGCCACCCAGGACACCGTCACCCAGATCATCGCCGCCGTCCGGGCGGTGATCCGCGAGGTCCCCGGCGCCGAGACAATCGCCGCTGCCCAGTGCAGCGCGCACGACTACACCGATCCGGGCAAGCCCCGCATCGCCTGGAACGACGAGCAGGCCCGCGCCGAGCTGGTCGACGCGCTGGTCGGTGACGCGCTGCGGCTGCTGGGCCACCTGCCCGACCAGCAACTCGGCGAGAAAGCCGCGAACGCGGTGGGCATCCTGGCCCTGGTCGCCGGCCAAGACGTCGAGCCCGCCGAGGACTCCGACGGTCGCGACGGACGCTGGCGCATCACCCGGGGCACCGCCCCGAACCGGATGGTCTCCACCGTCGATCCGGAAACCCGGCACGTCCACAAGACCCGCAGCCACCAGCAGGACGGCTTCAAGGCCCACCTGGCCATCGAGCCCGAGACCGGCTTATACACCGCCGTCGCTCTGCGGCCCGGCGCCGGGCCCGAGCACCATGAGGCCGCAGTGGGTCTTGAGCTGCTCGCCGACGAGGGCACCCCGGTGGACGCCTTCGGTGACACCGCCTACTCCACCGGTGACACCCGCCAGGCCCTGGGCCGGGCCGGACACCGGCTGTTCCTCAAGCCCGCACCACTGCGGCCCGCCGTCCCCGGCGGCTTCACCCTCGACGACTTCGCCATCGACACCACCGCCGCCGCCGTGACCTGCCCGGCCGGACACACCGTGGCCCTGTCCGACCCCGGCGGGCAACACCACCAACGCAGAGCCTCCTTCGGGGGCTTATGCACCGGATGCCACCTGCGCGAGCGGTGCACCAAAGCCAGGGCCGGACGCATCCTGACCATCCGCCCGCACCACGACCTCCAAGCGGCCGCTCGCCACCAGGCCGCCACCGACCCCGGCTGGCAGGCCGACTACCGCCGCTGGCGGCCACCGGTCGAACGCGCCGTCGCCTGGCTCGTCCACCACGGCAATCGGCGCCTGCGCTACCGCGGCACCCTCAAGAACGACACCTGGCTCCACACCCGAGCCGCCGCCCTCAACCTCCGCCGCCTCATCAACCTCGGACTCACCCACACCAGTGGCACCTGGCACATCGCACCGGCCAGTGGATGACCTGAGGGGCTGCCCGGCCTGACGGCCGGACAGCCCCTCACCAAGATCTTCATCGACCTTCTAGGACCCGGCCACCCCCGGCCCGGCACACCCGAGCCCCGCGCACACCCGCAAAACGGCCCCGCACCCGGCTCCAGGACGACGCCGCGGACGGCAGGGCACGAGAGCCGGGAAGCCGACCGGAGAAACCCGCCAACAGACGTACAGAACATGGCCGTTACCGCCCCCGGCAGACCTCCGGGCGCAGCCGCGGCAAAGGTGGCGGACGGATCAGGGAGCAGCACCTCGAAGCGGGGCCGGCCGTTGGCCGGCGGTGGGACGTGCCCCCTGTCGGGGGCCGCGTCAGGGGTGGGGCCGGCTCCCGCCGTCCCGGGCGCGTGGGTGACAAGCAGCAGGGCGTCGGCACGGTCGGGGTGGGCGGCGGCGCGTTCTGCGACGAGATCGGCGTCGGTTAGGGCCGGGGTGTGTTCGGCGCTCGCCCGTGTCAGGGACAGCCACAAGGCGTCGGCGAGGGCGGTGTCCGCCGAAGGCGCCGGCGTCGGCGAGGGCGCCGGACGGAAGTCCGGCCGCGAGGGCGGCGCGCCACAGGCCGGCCGCCGCGGCCAGGCGTGTGTCGGCGTCGGGCGGGACGGGACCGTTGGTGCGCGGGGTGCGGGGTGCGATCGCGGACAGCAGCAGGCCGACCGCGTCCGCTCCCTGGGTGCCGGCCGCCAACTCGGCGCCAATCTGGGCGCACCACTGTTCGGCGGCGTTCCGGCGACCGCCGCGATCGCCCGTACCGCGGTCAACGTCCGTACCGGAGCGGGCTCGCGGCTCGCCGCCCTGACACATGCCCGCTGTCCTCGCCGTCATCGTCTTCGCCGCCGCCCCGCTCGTGTCGAAGATCCCGCTGGCCGCGCTCGCCGGGGCATGGTCTACCCGGCCCTCATCGCATCCATCTCCGACCACGCCCATCCGGTCTGGCGCGCCAACGCACTCGGCACCTACAGGTTCTGGCGCGACATCGGCTACGCCGCCGGAGCTCTCGTTGCCGGTGTGCTCGCCGACTGGCTCGGCCTGAACGCCACCGTCGTCGCCGCCGCAGTCCTCACCGCAGCCTCGGGCCTGCTCGCCGCCCGCTGGATTACCGAGCACCAGCCCGACGCCGGTTGAACGAGCAGCCTGTCCCGGCCGCTACCGGGGCAGGCTCTGGGTGACCCGCCACAAGCGCCGAGGCAACTCACCCTCCTCGAAGGCGTGGACCTCCTGCAGGTCCCAGCCGCCGACGAGGGCGTCCACGAGGTTGCGGTCGAGGAAGTTGCACGGCGAAGCCACCGTGCTCGAAGATGCCGTCCCCGTGAGCCACACCGTTGCCCCTCGACGGCGTGGACGTCCTGGAAATACTCGCCGGACCCTGCCCTGCATCTACGACCCCACGGGCCCGGGGAAGCTGCTGTTCGCGTTCTTCGCCGCGATGGCGGAGACCGAGCGGGAGAACATCCGCGAGTCCACGCTGGAAGGGCTCGACACCGCGGCCCGCAAGGGCAAGCACGGTGACCGGCCGCCGGTCATCACCGACGACATGCTCCACACCGTGCTCCGCCGGAGGCGGACGGCGAGTCCGTCGAGCAAATCCAGCCTGAGCCCCGGGCCGATCACAGCCCGTACGGTGACACGCCTTCGGTGCCCCGGGGCGCTTCAACGGCGGTTCCGTTGTTCCCCGAGGCCGGGGCCATGCGCGGCCCTTGGGTCGGGAAGGGCGGTGATGAGGATCTCTGCGGCCTGGGTGGTGTTGTCGGCGCGGACGGCCCGGGCCATCGCTTCGCGGGCGGCATCGGCGGTGGTCTCCGGGGGAACCAGCAGCAGGGCGAAGTGGTCGTTGTCGCCGCGGGTGATGAGGGCGGTGTCGTCGCCGACCGGGTCGGAGTCGAGGTGCACTACGCGCTCGTCGATGACCAGGCGGGTGGGGAGGCAGTCCCAGGCGGATGCGTCCACGCCGACGCGGGTGATCGGTCCGAGATGCTCGCTCAATGCACTGATCAGCGCGGGCAACTTCCCTTGCTAAGCGTGCACCAGCAGTGGAGCAGATGAGATCAGGAGGTTCTGCCAGGGCTTGCCGTTGACATCCCCGGGGTTCAGGGCGATACGTCGAGAATGCGGACGCCAGCCCCGTCCCAGTCTGTGGGCGTGGTGGTGACCACCCTTGCCCCTTCGGGGCGCTCTAGACCTGGCTGTGCTACGTGTCGGGTGTGTGACCAGCCAAGGGAGCGCGGTTGGCCGGATGCCGCGAGGACGGCTGCAAGGCCGAGGGGGTGGAAGACGATCTGGTCGAGCATGGCTACGTGGCCGGCCAGCCCAGCGCGAACCCGGTCGGCATCCGCGAGTGCGGCCAGGGCGACGTGGACGCGCCAGGCGTCCGTCACTGCGGACTGGTGCAGCATTCGGGAGACCAGAACATTGCCCGCCCCCAGGGCGAGGAGCGCATTCTCGTCCAGGACCACGTCCAGCGTGCCGGAGGGGGCGGAGGTCATGCCACGTCCCCGAGTCGGCGGGCCAGCTCGGCGTCTGCCGCGCGGTCCTGCTCGGGGTCCGGGGCATAGCCCGACATCTCCCGCAGCACGGCCAGCGTACGGGCCGTGCGCTCAGCTCGCTCGCTCTCGGTCGGCGTATGCGCAGCAAAGTCACTGACCAGCTGGGCGATGGACGTGCCCTTCTCGGCGGCGAGGGCGGCCAGCCTGTCTCGGACTGCGCCCTCGACCTTGATCGTCGTGTGTGCCATAACGTCGAGAATACATCAGGTATACCCGTTGATGTGAGAGAGCCCTGGCGGCGCTGACGGTAATGCCAGATTGTGCAGGACCGTGCCGTGAGCCCTCGGTGGACAGTCGTCGTCGCCCTGTACGCGTTCGACTCCGGTCACGATGTGGGCTGTGCATCTGGCCAACTGTTCCTCACGCAACAGGCCCAACGGCCCCTGCACACCGCCGATTTCACACGTCCGTCCGGGCCGCCATCCCGCCCGACTACCCGCAGGACGCCTCCCCGGCCTGCATCACCGCCTACGACGCAACCGGCCATCGCCACACCAGCACCGACCCCCACCCCGGCCCCGATTTCGAGGCGGTGCCGTTCGCGGACCGCGCCGCAGAAATCCGGCACCGCGCCCAGAACTTCCAGCAGGCCAGCACCACACGCAGCAACCCCCAAAACCACGCGCCCCACGCCTCCCCCAAGACCCCCCAGCCGTCCGCGGACGACGACCTGGTTGATCCCGGGGCGGCGGGCTCCAGCAGCCGGAGCCTTTCGGGAACGGCCTGCGAGCAGGCGGCCTTGCTGTGGTGTCACAGGCGTGTGCGAGTCTGTTTGTGCCCGGCGGTGCGCCCGTCGTTGAAGCCGATGCCACCGCCGGGCCGGACAAGCACCCCCTGACGCCCGGGGTCAGCGAATGTCGCCCCGCCAGTCCCAGTACGCGCCGTCGTCGGCCCGGCGTGCGTCCGCCCGGTCCGAAGGCACCGATCTGGGTGGGCAGGGCCGCGCCCGCGGCCAGTTGCCCGCTGTTCCATCCGGTGACGTCGAGGAGCAGGCCGTCCACCAGCCCGCGGTAGGCGTGCCCCGGCCGGGGGGCCGGGATCTGGGTCGTCGTGGTCGGCGCCGTACACCCTGCGCCGCAGCAACTCGTCCATGCCCGCCAGCATCCCCGCGCGCACTGACACACGGAGGTTTCACCGCTGTTCCTCCCGCCGGGCGGGACACGGGTGCCGAAAGGGGGGCAGCTCTGGCACAGTGACCTGGCCCGCGTTACAGCGCTCTGGCCGCGGGCCACCAGACACCCCAGCCCCCGCACGCGTGCTCATGGGCCGCAGGCCCGCAGAGGAAACGATCGTCGCGCGCCGCAGGGCAGGACCCCAATCAGCGGCCCCGGCCAGGTGCCGACGCCCGCGGGGCGGGGAAGTCATCAAGTAGCGAAGACCCTCGTCGAATGGACGGCTGCGTGTGAGTACTACCCCCGTCGAACTCTCCACCGGACGCACCCCGGGCCGCACCTGGACCGTGCGCCTGACCGGGCACGCGGACCGGACGGCAACCGTGACCTGTTCCACCGCAGCGTGCACGATGCCCGCCAAGTCGCGGGACATCGCGGGGCTGCGCCGGTTCGCCGCCCTGCACGCCGCCTCACACGCGAAAGCCGCGACGGTGCGGGAGCGGGCCTCGTGCCAGTGCTGGGCGCAGAGCTGCACCTCGCATGAGGGCATGCGCGTCCACTGCTCGGGCAGCACCGTCCTCGTTCTGCGGCACGACCCCGCCGTCGGCTGCGTATGGCACCTCGCCGAGGTGTGCTCGGCATGCGCCAAGCTCATGACCCACACCCGTGTGGTCGGGCTTCCCCCGCCGTCTGCTGAACCCGCCGCGACGGCTGCGGAGCGGCGTCAGGGGCAGCGGGCGGGGCGCGGAGATGAGGGCGGGCCGCGTGTGCCGGCCCCGGCCGGAATGCCGGTGGCGGTCGGGTTCTCCTCGCCCACGCCGACCAGTGGTGACGAGCCCCAGCGCCGTGCACCCGGCCAAGCCCGCCGCGGACAGCGACAGGGGCGCTCATCGCAGCGGCAAGCGCGGTAGTCAGCACCGTTGAGCACGCCGAAGGGCCCAGCCGGGACATCGCCTGAACTCCGGTGCCGGGCCCTGCCGCTCGTACGGGGTTGCGCGAGCACGCCTCGCGCTCAGGAGACGTCTGACGTCACCTTCTCCACCTCGGCGTCGCCGGCGTCCGCGGCGGCCCGGGCGGTGTAGTAGACCGTCGAGCCCTGCTTGACCCGCTCCACCCGGCTGCGGCCCACCAGACGCTCGGTCGTCGTGCGCACCAGGTTGACGTTCACAGTCCGGCCGGGATGCGCCTCAGCGAGGACCTTCGTGATCTCCTGCGCCGTACGCGGCTCGCTCTGACCCGCCAGGTGGGCGTAGATGAGTTCGGTCAGCGCCGGGCCCTTCACCTCGCCCGCCTTTCCGGCGATCTTGTTGACCGGGGCCTTCTTCACCGTGGCCTTCTTCGCGTCCAGCTTGGCTGCTGCCGGTGCCGTTGAGGCTGCCTTCTTCGCGGGGGCTGTCTTCTTCACCGCGGTCTTCTTCGCACCGCGCCGGGGTGTGGGCACCGCGGCCGAGGTGTTGCCGAGGGCGGCGCTCATGTCCTTGAGCAGGGCGTGGTCGGCTTC
>NZ_JBEXRZ010000270.1:0-8925 GCF_040613325.1 Streptomyces sp. NPDC006283
GCGACCACGAACATCTCGCGTTCCGCAGCGTCGCGCCGCTCGTCGCCGTACGTGTGGGGCCGCCGGCGAGCCCACGGTCGCGGACGCGCGGCTCGCGGCCGCGTACGCCCCCACCCTTCCGTACGTGGACCTGGGCGCCGACTCCGGCCGGGCGGGGCCGCAGCACCATCAGCAGGCCGTGGCACAGGCGCCCACCCTTCCGTACGTGGATCTGCGCCCCACCGGCCCGGGAGGCCTGCCACCGCTGCCGCGGCAGTCCCCCGAAGCGGACGCGGCCACCGGCACAGGCACGGACGGCGGCGCGGGCGGGCGGGGGCAGGCGCGGCGGTCCGGGCGGCGGCGGAAGACCGCCGAGCGGCCGGAGACGCTGCGGCGGCTCGTGCCGCAGGCGCTTGTCGTCGCGTTCCTCGCCGGCGGGACGTCCGCCTTCGTCGCCGCCGACAAGGCGGTCCGTCTCACCGTCGACGGCGTACCGAGGACGATGCACACCTTCGCCGACGACGTACGCGAACTCCTCGACGACGAAGGGCTCGACATCGGTGCACACGATGTCGTCGCCCCCGGCCCGAACGCGGTGCTCGACAGCGGCGACGAGATCGTCGTCAGCCACGGCAGGCCGCTGACGCTCACCCTCGACGGCCGCCGCGAGCGCGTCTGGACGACGGCCCGTACTGTCCAGGAAGCCCTGCGGGACCTCGGGGTCCGTGCCGAGGGTGCGCATCTGTCCGTCCCGCGCTCCGCCCCGATCCCCCGTACCGGGCTGGTCCTGGACGTGCGGACGGAGCGGGCCGTGACCTTCATGGCCGACGGCCGTGAGCGCACCATCCGCACCAACGCCGCCACGGTGCACGAGGCGCTCGGCGAGGCGGGGATCGTGCTGCGCGGCCAGGACACCACGTCCGTACCGCCCACCGGCTTCCCGCGCGACGGCCAGACCGTCACCGTCATGCGGATCAGCGGCACCAGGGAAGTGCGCGAGGAGCCGATCGGCTTCGCCGTGGAGAAGACCAGGGACGCGACGCTCTTCGCCGGCACCGAGGTCGTCGTACGGCAGGGAGCGCCCGGCGTGCGCCGGGTGGTCTACGCGCTGCGAACGGTCAACGGCGTCCGCCAGAAGCCGCGGCAAATCTCCGAGGAAGTGATGCGTGAGCCCGTCACCGAGCAGGTGAGGGTGGGCACCCGGCATCTGCCGTCCTCGGTGCACGGCGCCGACGGCCTCAACTGGGCCGCCCTCGCCCACTGCGAGTCCGGCGGACGGCCCGGCGCCGTCGACCCGTCGGGCAACTACGGCGGGCTCTACCAGTTCGACACCGGCACCTGGCGCGCGCTCGGCGGCACGGGCCGCCCGCAGGACGCCCCCGCGGAAGAACAGACGTACCGGGCGAAGAAGCTCTATGTGCAGCGGGGGGCGAGTCCGTGGCCGCACTGCGGCCGTAGGCTGTATCGGTGAGCACCACTGATCCCGACGCACTCCTCGGCCCCGCCGACATCCGCGAGCTGGCCGCCGCGCTGGGCGTACGGCCCACCAAACAGCGTGGCCAGAACTTCGTCATCGACGCCAACACGGTCCGCCGGATCGTCCGCACCGCGGAGGTGAAGCCGGACGACGTCGTCGTCGAGATCGGCCCCGGCCTCGGGTCGCTGACCCTCGGGCTGCTGGAGGCGGCGGACAGTGTCGTCGCGGTCGAGATCGACGACGTGCTCGCCGCGGCCCTGCCCACGACGGTCGCCGCCCGGCTGCCCGAGCGGGCCGCACATTTCTCGCTGGTGCACTCGGACGCGATGCACGTGCAGGAGCTGCCCGGGCCGCCGCCGACCGCGCTCGTGGCGAACCTGCCGTACAACGTCGCCGTGCCGGTGCTGCTGCACATGCTCGACCGCTTCCCCACCATCGAGCGAACCCTCGTGATGGTCCAGGCCGAGGTCGCCGACCGGCTGGCGGCCAGGCCCGGCAACAAGGTGTACGGAGTCCCCTCCGTGAAGGCCAACTGGTACACCGAGGTCAAGCGGGCCGGCGCGATCGGCCGCAACGTCTTCTGGCCCGCGCCGAACGTGGACTCGGGACTGGTGTCACTGGTCCGGCGGGCGCAGCCGGTGGCGACGACGGCCTCCAAGGCGGAGGTCTTCGCGGTCGTCGACGCGGCCTTCGCGCAGCGCCGCAAGACCCTGCGCGCGGCGCTCGCCGGATGGGCCGGGTCGCCGGCCGCGGCCGAGGAGGCGCTGGTCGCGGCGGGCGTGTCGCCGCAGGCGCGGGGCGAGTCGCTGACGGTGGAGGAGTTCGCACGGATCGCGGAGGCGAAGAAGTGAGTGCTGGGGAGGGCCGGGAGGGCGCGCGAGAGAGCGTGACCGTACGGGTGCCGGCGAAGGTCAATGTGCAACTGGCGGTCGGCGGGGCGCGCCCCGACGGCTTCCACGACCTCGCCAACGTCTTCCTGGCGGTCGGTCTGTACGACGAGGTGACGGTGCGCCCCGCGCAGTCGCTGACGATCACCTGCTCCGGGCCGGACGCCGGGCAGGTGCCCCTGGACCGCACGAACCTGGCCGCGCGCGCCGCCGAGCTGCTGGCGGCACGGCACGGCATCTCGCCCGACGTGCACATCCACATCGCCAAGGACATCCCCGTCGCCGGCGGCATGGCGGGCGGCAGCGCGGACGGTGCGGGCGCGCTGATGGCGTGCGACGAGCTGTGGGGCCTTCGCTCCTCGCGAGCCGAACTGCTCGCCATCTGCGCCGAGTTGGGCAGCGACGTGCCGTTCAGCCTGGTGGGCCGGGCGGCGCTGGGAACGGGACGCGGCGAGCAGCTGGACGAGCTGGAGGTCGGCGGGAGTTTCCACTGGGTGTTCGCGGTGGCGGACGGCGGGCTGTCGACGCCCGCGGTGTACCGGGAGTTCGACCGGCTGAACGAGGGCGTGCGCGTCCCGGAACCGGTGGCCTCCGCCCCGCTGCTGGAAGCGCTGCGCACGGGGGACGTCCTCGCGCTGGCCGACGCGCTGTCGAACGACCTCCAGCCCGCGGCCCTGTCCCTGCGCCCTTCGCTCGCGGACACGCTGTCCGTGGGTGTCGCGGCCGGGGCGCTCGCCTCCCTCGTCTCGGGCTCGGGCCCGACGACGGCGTTCCTGACCAAGGACGAGGAGTCGGCGCGGGCGGTGGCGGCGGCGCTGACCGCCTCGGGGACGTGCCGCACGGCACGGGTCGCGGGGGCGCCTGCGGCGGGCGCGACGGTGGTCGCGGGCTGAACGTGGCCGCCGCGTACTCACCGCGGATTTGAGTACGAGCGCCCTCCCGCCCACGCTGGGCCCCGCGGGACGGTACCCGCATGGGAACAAGCGCTCGTGAGCTCGCCGACCTCACACCCGGCACCCGGGACCGGTACATCGACCTGTTGCGGGTCGTCTCGCTCGGGACCGTCGTCATCGGGCACTGGCTGATGGCCGCCGTCACCGACGACGGCGTCGGGAACCTGCTCGCCGTCGTGCCCGAGCTGCAACTGCTCACCTGGGTGCTGCAGATCATGCCGGTGTTCTTCTTCGTCGGCGGGTTCTCGCACGCCCTCTCGTACCGATCGTTGCGACGCAAGCACCCTGACCGGTCCGTGTACTCCGTGTTCCTGCGCGGCCGGCTGCAGCGGCTGCTGCGGCCCACGATGGCCTTCGTGCTCGTCTGGGGCGCGGCCGCGCTCGCCGTGCAACTGCTCGGCGGGGGCGGCGGGATGACCGGGGTCGCGCTGAGGCTCGTGACCCAGCCACTGTGGTTCATCGGGATCTATCTCGCCATGGTCGCGTTCACGCCGCCGCTGCTGAAGCTGCACGAGCGCCACGGCTGGGCCGCCTTCGGCGCGCTTCTCGGCGCGGCCGTCGCCGTGGACGTGCTGCGCTTCGCAGCCGACGTTCCCTTCGTGGAGTTCCTGAACTTCGCCTTCGTCTGGCTCGCCGTCCACCAGCTCGGCTTCCTGCGGGCCGACGGGCGCATCCGGATGCCCGCCGCGCTCGCGGCGGCCGGTCTCGCCGGGGCGGCCGCGCTCGTCGCCCTCGGGCCGTATCCGCTGTCCATGGTCGGGATGCCCGGCGAGAAGGTCTCGAACATGGCCCCGCCGACCCTGGCCCTGCTCTGCCACGGGCTGTGGCTGGTCGGCGCCGTGGAACTGCTCAAGGGACGGGGCGCGGGCCTGGTGAGCCGTCCCCGCGTCTGGCGCGGTGTCGTGGCCGCCAACGGGATCGCCATGACCGCCTTCCTGTGGCATCTGACGGCCATGCTCGGGGTCTACGGGGCCATGATCGCGACCGGTACCGCCCTGCCGGAGCCCGCGACGGGCGGCTGGTGGGCACAGATGCCGATGCGTATCGCCGCCGCGGCGGGGCTCACCGCGCTGCTCGTCGCCGTCTTCCGGCGGTTCGAGCGGCCGGCGGGTGCCGCGGCCGCGCCCGTACCGGGCACCGGGCCGATCGCCACCGCCGGGATCACGCTCTGCCTGTTCGGCGTCCTCGGTCTGTCCATGGTCGGCTTCGGCGGGCTGCTCGAAGGACGGACGGCGACGCTGATCGCCGTGCAGGTCAGCGCCCCCGCCGCGGTGGCCATGGCGCTGGGCGGCTGGCTTCTGGTGGAACGGGCGGGCCGGGGCAGTCGTGCCTGACAAGTAGGCTGGGAGGTCGATCGTTCCCCCTGTCAGGAGAGTAATGGCCGTCAACCTGGTCAATGTCGAGGCAGTCAGCAAGGTGTACGGAACACGCGCCCTGCTCGACGGCGTCTCCCTCGGCGTCTCCGAGGGGGATCGCGTCGGTGTCGTCGGCCGCAACGGCGACGGCAAGACCACCCTCATCCGGATGCTCGCCAAGCTGGAGGAGCCCGACACCGGACGGGTCACCCAGAGCGGCGGGCTGCGGCTCGGCGTGCTCACGCAGCACGACTCCCTCGACCCCGAGGCGACCATCCGGCACGAGGTCATCGGGGACCTCGCGGACCATGAGTGGGCGGGCAACGCCAAGATCCGGGACGTGCTGACCGGACTCTTCGACGGCCTCGACCTGTCCGGGTTCCCGCAGGGGCTCGACACCGTCATCGGACCGCTGTCCGGCGGTGAGCGCCGCCGTATCGCCCTCGCCAAGCTGCTGATCGCCGACCAGGACCTGCTCGTCCTCGACGAGCCCACCAACCACCTCGACGTCGAAGGCATCGCCTGGCTGGCGAGGCATCTTCAGGCACGTCGCTCCGCGCTCGTCTGCGTCACCCACGACCGCTGGTTCCTCGACCAGGTCTGCACCCGCATGTGGGACGTGCAGCGCGGCGCGGTGTACGAGTACGAGGGCGGCTACTCCGACTATGTGTTCGCCCGGGCCGAGCGTGAGCGGATCGCGGCGACCGAGGAGAGCAAGCGGCAGAACCTGATGCGCAAGGAGCTGGCCTGGCTGCGGCGCGGCGCGCCCGCGCGTACGTCCAAGCCCCGCTACCGCATCGAGGCGGCGAACGAGCTGATCGCCGACGTGCCGCCGCCGCGTGACACGTCCGAGCTGATGAAGTTCGCCTCCGCCCGCCTCGGCAAGACCGTTTTCGACCTCGAGGACGTGACGGTCCAGGCCGGGCCCAAGGTGCTGCTGAAGCACCTGACCTGGCAGCTCGGTCCCGGCGACCGGGTCGGCCTGGTCGGCGTCAACGGCGCGGGCAAGACCTCGCTGCTGCGCACGCTCGCCTCCGCCGCCGTCTCCCAGGGCGACGAGCAGCCCGTGGCGGGCCGCGTCGTCGTCGGCAGGACCGTACGGCTCGCGTACCTCTCGCAGGACGTCACCGAACTGCCGCCGACCCTGCGCGTGCTCGAGGCGGTCCAGCAGATCCGCGAAAGGGTCGACCTCGGCAAGGGCCGTGAGATGACCGCGGGCCAGCTGTGCGAGCAGTTCGGCTTCGGCAAGGAGAAGCAGTGGACGCCCGTCGGCGACCTGTCCGGTGGTGAGCGGCGCCGGCTCCAGCTGCTGCGCCTGCTGATGGACGAGCCGAACGTCCTGTTCCTCGACGAGCCCACCAACGACCTCGACATCGAGACGCTGACCCAGCTGGAGGACCTCCTCGACGGCTGGCCCGGCACCATGGTGGTCATCTCCCACGACCGGTTCTTCCTCGAGCGCACCACGGACCGTACGTTCGCGCTGCTCGGCGACGGCACGCTGCGGATGCTGCCACGCGGCATCGACGAGTACCTGGAGCGCCGGGCGCGGATGGTCGAGGCGGCCGTCCCGACGCCGCCGCCCGCACCGGCCACCGCGGTCAAGGAGAAGTCGGCCGCCGACGTCCGCGCGGCCAAGAAGGAGCTGCAGCGGATCGAGCGGCAGCTCGACAAGCTTTCCGACCGGGAGAGCAAGCTGCACGCCCAAATCGCCGACAATGCAACAGACTTCGCGAAGGTGGCCGAACTCGACGCGGAACTGCGTGAACTCGGCGGAGAGCGCGACGAGTTGGAAATGCGCTGGCTCGAGCTGGCGGAGGACGCCTGACCCGGACCGCGGGAACAGCCGCGTAGAGAAGCCGTGCAGAGCGCGTAACAACCCCATCACGGGCCGGTCCTCCCTTGGGAACAGGGGAGGACCGGCCCCGCTCTGCGTGCGTCGCGGGTGATACAAAGAAGGCCCGCTCGACTGACGTAGAACAACGGAATCCTTGTCCGAATCACTCCACTCCGGGGCAACGTGCCGGCCGGAACCGGAGCGGGGGAGTACGGCCGGGCAGCAGACCGTACGAAAAGGGGGAGGCGCTGATGACTCAGCCGCCCAGCCAGCAACCGCCGCAGCCGGGCTTCGGAGCCCCGCAGGATCCTCAGCAGGGCGCTCCTCAGCAGCCTCAGCCGCCCGCGCAGCCGCCGCAGATGCCGCCCGCTCCGCCGCAGGGGCCGCCTCAGGGGCAGCCGCCCATGACGCCGCCCGGCTACGGATACCCGCAACAGGCGCCCGCCCCGCAGCCCGGTTACGGCTACCCCCAGCAGCCCCCCGGCCAGCCGGGGCCGGACAACCAGCCGCCCGGCCCGTACAACCAGCCCGGCCCCTACGGCGGTTACCCGACGCAGCCGCAGTACCCGGGTGCGCCGGCTCCCGGGACCGGCGGTGGCTCGGGCAACTTCTTCAAGGGCAAGCCCGGCATCATCGTCGCCTCGGCCGCCGCAGCGCTGCTCGTCATCGGCGGCGGCACCTGGTTCGCCCTGAGCGGCGACGACAAGGAAGACAAGCCCAACGTCAGCAAGTCCAGCGACGATCCGAAGCCGACCGGCTCCGCCACCGTCGACGAGGGCGACGGCAGCGGAACCGGCCGTGAGGGCAACGACGACCTCAACGCCGGGCGCAAGGACGGCGAGGCCAAGGTCCTCTTCCTGACGAAGAACGACGTCGACCTGCCGCGCAACGGCGCCGACGTCTTCGGGCCGTGGGTGGCCGGCGACACGGTCGTCAAGGCCATGTACCGCGAGGTCGCCGGCTACTCGGTGACCGACGGCAAGAAGAAGTGGAGCGTGCCGCTCCCCGCTGAGGTGTGCTCCGCTCCGGCGCAGATCTCCGCCGACAACAAGATCGTCATCGGTGTCAAGGACGGCCTCACCGACAGGGCCAAGTGCAACGACCTTCAGATGATCGATCTGAAGACCGGCAAGGCCGGCTGGAAGAAGCCGATCCCGAAGGCGTCCGGCGCGTTCAGCTCGCTCTCCGACTTCACGCTCGCCATCAGCGGCGACACGCTCGCGGTCGGCGGCACCGGCAACTCGTACGGCTTCTCGATGACCGACGGGAAGCAGCTCTTCGGCAAGCCGAGCAGCGGCTGCGAGCCGTTCGCCTTCGCCGGCGGACCCAAGCTGCTCGCCGGTGCCAGCTGCCCGACGGACGACTACGACAAGCCCAAGCACCAACTGCAGGAGATCGACCCGGCCAGCGGCAAGCCCAAGTGGACGTACAACACGCCCGAGGGCTGGGAGATCGACAAGGTCTACTCCGCCAGCCCGCTGGTCATCTCCATCACCCAGCGTGAGCCGGAGAAGAAGTGGTCGATCCTCGCGCTCACGGACAACGGCAAGCTGCGCTCGCAGATTTCCGGCGGCAAGAACGACAAGTTCCAGCCGCGCTGCGGCGGCGCCTTCGTGATCTTCGGCCAGAACCTCGAGGGCTGCACCGGCCTCACCGCGGACGCGAACAACTTCTACATGGCCACCGAGACCGAGTACGGCAAGGCCAACGAACTCGTCGCGTTCGACCTCAACAGCGGTAAGGAGAAGTGGCGTGCACCGGCCGGCGGGGAGCGCAAGATGACGCCGCTGCGCATGGAGAACGGCAACGTCCTCGTCTACATGCAGCCGACGTACAACACGGGTGGCGGCGTCGCCACGGTCGCGCCGACCGGCGGTGCGCCGAAGATGCTGCTCCAGCACCCCGCCTCGACCGCCGAGATCGAGAACTCCTTCTACTCCCCGAAGATGGCCTACGCGGACGGGCGGTTCTTCATCGCCAGCGGTCGCGTGAGCGCGCCCAACGACAAGGCGGAGCAGGAGACGAAGACCATGATGGGCTTCGGCCAGTGACCGTCTTCGAAGCCGCAGGACCCCACTTCCGTTCCCCAGAGGTAAGCACGCCATGACGCAGCCGCCGCCACCGCCCCACCAGCCGCCCGGCCCGCCGCCGGGCCAGCGCCCGAACCAGCCGCAGGGCGGCGGATTCGGGCTGTCGAAGGACCAGCCTCCCGCCCAGCCGCCTGCCGCACCTCCGGCCCAGCCGCCTGCCGCGCCCCCCGGAATCGAAGCCGGTCGGGTCCTCGCACGAGGCGACCAGCGCTGAAGGCTGAGCGACATGCCGGGCCGCCAAGGCGCACGGCGCGTCTCGATGTCACGGGTCGCGGCGGCCTCGGTGCCGCATCAGCAGCCCGGGACAAACACCGCAACGGGCCCACCGCCACGATCACCATGGCGGC
>NZ_JBEXRZ010000271.1:0-8844 GCF_040613325.1 Streptomyces sp. NPDC006283
CGTCGTCGCCCAGGGCACCACCGTGCTGCTGACGACGCAGTATCTGGACGAGGCCGACCATCTGGCGTCGCGTATCGCCGTGATCGACCACGGCAAGGTGATCGCGGAGGGCACGAAGGGCGAACTGAAGGCATCCGTCGGCTCCGGCGCGGTGCATCTGCGGCTGCGCGAGGCCGATCAGCGGCCCGAGGCGGAGCGGGTGCTGGCCGCCGCGCTCGGTGCCGAGGTGCTGCTCGACCCCGACCCGGTCGCGCTCACCGCCCGTGTCAACGGTCACGGCACCGACCGCGGCGCTGCCGAGCAGGCGGCGCACGCCCTGGCCGAGCTGGCTCGCAACGGAATCACCGTCGACAACTTCGCGCTGGGACAGCCCAGCCTGGACGAGGTCTTCCTCGCCCTGACCGACAAGAAGGGGGAGGCGGCATGAGCACCGCTGCCACCACGAAGGACGCCATCGACCTCGATCTGCAGGCCCCGAAGGCGGAGGACCTCGCCGCGCTGCTGGTCGCCACGGAGCGCCCGCCGCGGCCCAGCGCGCTCTCGGCGTCGGTGACGTTCGGCTGGCGGGCCATGCTCAAGATCAAGCATGTGCCGGAGCAGCTGTTCGACGTGACGGCGTTCCCGATCATGATGGTGCTGATGTACACGTATCTCTTCGGAGGTGCCATCGCGGGCTCCGTCTCGGACTACATCCAGTTCCTGCTGCCCGGCATCCTCACGATGAGCGTCGTGATGATCACGATGTACACGGGCGTCGCGGTGAACACCGACATCTCCAAGGGCGTCTTCGACCGCTTCCGTACGCTGCCGATCTGGCGGCCGGCCCCGATGGTCGGCTACCTCCTCGGCGACGTGGTGCGCTATCTGATCGCCTCCGCCGTGATGCTCGCGGTCGGCATGCTCATCGGCTACCGGGCCGACGGAGGTGTCGTGGGTGTTGTCCTCGGTGTCGCGCTGCTGATGGTCTTCTCGTTCTCCTTCTCCTGGGTCTGGACGATGTTCGGCCTGCTGCTGCGGACCGAGAAGTCGGTCATGGGCGTCAGCATGATGGTGATCTTCCCGCTGACGTTCCTGAGCAACGTGTTCGTCGACCCGAAGACGATGCCGGGCTGGCTCCAGGCCTTCGTCAACAACAGTCCCGTCACCCATGTCGCCACCGGCGTCCGGGAGTTGATGGCGGGCAACTGGCCGGCGGCGGACATCGCCTGGTCGCTCGGCTGGTCGGCCGTGCTCGTGGTGGTCTTCGGCTCGGTGACGATGCGGCTCTACAACCGCAAGTGACCGCAGGACGGCGATGCCCCCGGACAGGCCGGGGGCATCGCAGCATCGCGAGGCGGCCCGGACCGCTCCGGGCGCGTCAGCCGGCCGAACCGCGGACCACCACGACCGGGCAGGGCGCGTGCTGGGTGAGGTGCAGGCCGACGGAGCCGAGCAGGGTCGCCTTGAAACCGCTGTAGCCGCGGTCGCCGACGACCAGCAGCGAGGCGCCGTCCGCCCTGTCCATCAGGGCCTGCGCCGCGCTGCCGATCATGATCGTCCGGGTCACGGCCGCGGCGGCCTCCGCGCCGAGCGTCTGCTCGAGCGTGTCGGCGAGCACCTTGGCCGCCAGCCGCTCAGGGTCGAAGTCGGCCGGCATGGCGGGGACCATCGCGGCCCAGCCGGCGGACGGGTACTCCCAGCTGATGACGGCCTCCAAGGGGTCCCCGGTCAGCCCGGCCTGCCGTACGGCCCATCTCAGGGCCCTGATCGACGGCTCCGAGCCGTCGACGCCCACCACGATCCTGCCTGCGCCCGCCGTGCCGGTCTCGTCCGCCATACCCGCCACCTCCGTAGCTGTAGCTCGCTTCAAGCCTACGTAAAACGGATCAAGCAGGCGCAAAACTACGCGAAGAGGTCGGCGGTGGGCGTGGCGCGGTCCGGCTCCTCCTTGGCCCGCGGGGCCATCAGGGCGGCCAGTTCGCGGCCGGCGCGGGCGATCCGGTCCGGCAGGGTGTCGGTGAGCGCGTCGCCCGTGCCGCCCCAGTCCTCGGACGCCGCGTACACGGCGGTCGGCACGACGAGCGCCCGCAGGTAGGCGAAGAGCGGCCGCAGCGCGTGCTCCAGCACCAGCGAGTGCCGTGCCGTTCCGCCGGTCGCCGCGATCAGCACCGGCTTCCCGGTGAGCGCGTCCGGTTCGATCAGGTCGAAGAACGACTTGAACAGCCCGCTGTACGAGGCGGTGAACACCGGTGTGACGGCTATCAGCCCGTCGGCGCCGGTCACTTCCTCGATGGCGTCGGCGAGCCGGTCCGACGGAAAGCCGGTCACCAGGTTGTTGGCGATTGCCACGGCGAGGTCGCGCAACTCGACGACACTTACCCGCACCTGACGTTCCGTGCCGGCGAGTTCGCGGCGTACGGACTCGGTGATCCGGTCGGCCAGCAGTCGGCTGGAGGACGGCACTCCCAGCCCGGCGGAGACGACCACCAGGTTCAGGGCCGCGGCCTGCTGCGTCATGACGTCTCCTTCGTGCCCTGCGTGTTCTTCCCGCTCTGCGTGTCGCCGTTCGCCCTTCGGCGCAGGACGGCGGGGTGCGTCGGAGCGGCCTCCGGTACTCCGGCGGGCCGCAGCTTCGTGAACTCCTCGCGCAGCACCGGCACGACCTCCTCGCCGAGGATGTCGAGCTGTTCGAGGACCGTCTTCAGCGGCAGTCCCGCGTGGTCCATCAGGAACAGTTGGCGCTGGTAGTCGCCGACGGCGTCGCGGAAGCCGAGCGTCCGCTCGATCACTTCCTGCGGAGAGCCGACGGTCAGCGGTGTCTGCTCGGTGAAGTCCTCCAGGGACGGTCCGTGGCCGTAGACCGGCGCGTTGTCGAAGTACGGGCGGAACTCCCGCACCGCGTCCTGCGAGTTCCTGCGCATGAACACCTGGCCGCCGAGGCCGACGATGGCCTGCTCAGGGGTGCCGTGGCCGTAGTGCGCGTACCGCTGCCGGTACAGCTCCACCATCTTTTGGGTGTGGGACATGGGCCAGAAGATGTTGTTGTGGAAGAAGCCGTCGCCGTAGTACGCGGCCTGTTCCGCGATCTCCGGGGAGCGGATCGAGCCGTGCCAGACGAACGGCGGGACGCCGTCCAGCGGGCGCGGGGTGGCGGTGAAGCCCTGCAGCGGTGTGCGGAACTTCCCCTCCCAGTCGACCACGTCCTCCCTCCACAGCCTGTGGAGAAGTGCGTAGTTCTCCACGGCCAGCGGGATCCCCTGCCGGATGTCCTGGCCGAACCACGGGTAGACCGGGCCGGTGTTGCCGCGTCCCATCATCAGGTCGACCCGGCCGTCGGCGATGTGCTGGAGGTATGCGTAGTCCTCGGCGATCTTCACCGGGTCGTTGGTGGTGATCAGCGTGGTCGAGGTGGAGAGGGTGATCCGCTCGGTCAGCGCGGCGATGTGGCCGAGGAGGGTGGTCGGGGACGACGGGACGAACGGCGGGTTGTGGTGCTCGCCGGTCGCGAAGACGTCGAGGCCGACCTCCTCCGCCTTGCGGGCGATGGCGACAGTGGCCTTGATCCGCTCGTGCTCGCTCGGCGTGCGGCCGGTGGTCGGGTCGGGCGTGACGTCGCCGACCGTGAAGATGCCGAACTGCATGGCGGCTCACCTCTCGGGTTCTAGTTGAAGGTTGAACTAATCATACCGCTCAACCGTCACACCCCGACCCCTATTCCAAAGCCCTCCGAGCCCCCGCGCCCTGCCCTCAGTCGGACTCGGCGGCGCCCGGGAAGAGCTGGCGGAAGGCGTCCGCCGACTCGGTGCCCGACCGGCCGAAGGGCGCGTCGAAGTCCCACACCAGGAAGAGCAGGAAGGCGATCAGCGCACTGAAGAGACCGGCGAGCAGCAGCTCCCGGAATGTCCGGCCGATCTGCATGGTGAAGATCAGCCCGATGGTGATGGCGGCTCCGCTGATCAGGCCGAACCAGACGATGCCGGGCAGTGTCTCCCCCGCGCCCGCCGCGCGGGCGTTGCGCGCGTCCTCCGCGGCGGCCACCTGGTCCAGCATCGGCTGGTACGCCTGCGCCTCCAGCTCGTTCTTCGGCTCGCGCTCCGCGACGCCGGTGCGCACGACCGCCAGCAGTTGTGTCCCGCGCGGCGATAGCTCCTCGTGGTTGACCATCCGCGGCCACTCGTCGTCGACGACCTCGGAGACGTAGGCGTCGATGTCCTTGCGGAGCTGGTCGCGGAAGTCGGCCGGGTAGACCTGCGCGCGCTGGGTCACCTCGTGCAGTGCCTGCGCCTCCGTGCGTACCGCGTCCTGGGCCGCGCCTCTCGCCTCCCAGACGCCCGCGATCGCGAGGCCCAGCACGATCGCGTACACGACGCCCACCATCATCACCATGTACTCGAGCACGTCGGGCGTCTCGGGCGAGTCCCGTACCTCAGGCTCGTTCGCCGGCTCCGCGCCGCGTGGCCTGCGCTGACTGAGGAGCGTGACGACGAGGACGACGGCGCAGGCGGCGGCCATCACGATGGCCAGGACCAGCCATTCGGACATGGGGGTCTCCGGTGGTGTGGGGAGGGCTGGGGTGCGGGGTGTGGTTCAGGCGCGTCCGCGCCGGTTGGCGGCGGACTGCGAGCGGGGACGCAGCAGGGCCGCGGCGAGCACGGCCGGTGTCGTGGTCACCAGCATCAGGATCGTGAGGGGCGTCCCCGTGGGCTCCGGCGCTCCGGTCGTGGGCCGGTAGGTACGGATGGCGACGGCTTCGACCCGCTCCGGCGGGGGGCCCGCGGCGGGCGGCGCCGACTCGTCCGGGGGCGCCGGGGCGGGCGCGGGCTCCTCCGGTGGTGGCTCGACGGGCGGGGCGGCCGGCGCCGAGGGCGTCGGCTCCCCGGAGGGGGAGGGCGCAGGGGGTGTCGGAGGAGGCGGGGGTGTGGGCGTGGGCGCCGGTGGCTCCGGAGCGGGGGGCTCGGGGGGAGGGGTGGGCGTGGGTGTGGGGGGCGGGGGCGTCGGAGGCGGGCAGTCCCCGAGCCCGACGGTCACGGAAAGCGCGAGCCCGCCCAGGCCGGGCAGCGACACCGCCACCCCGAGGGTCGGCGGCCGGCCCTCCGCGGGTTCAGGTGCGGGGGTCGACGCGAGCGCCGATCCGGCCTCAGGTCCAGGGGTCGGCCCGAGCGCCGATCCGGCCGCAGGTCCAGAGGTCGGCCCGGGGGGTGGCTCCGGCTCGCGTTCGGGTGCACCCGCCGCCACCTCGGGGTGCCCCGGCCCGTTGACCTCTTCGGATGCGTGAGTGCCGATCACGGCCCCCTGTGTTCCGAGAATCGCCACGATCCCCAGTGCGCTCACGTGCTGCCATCCCGCCACGAGGACACGGTAGAGGTCCGGAACGTGGTCGTATGACCAGGATCACCCGTATGGCTGATGAGCGAATTTGTACGACCGCACCGACGGCCCTGTGGTGCGAATCATTTATGCACTTTGTTGCATAAGGAGGAGGGGGCGGCTAGAAATCGGAGGACACCCGTGCGAGGAGGCACCCGATGAGTACGAGCACCAGCAGCAGCACGAGCACCGCCGCGACCGGACAGGACGCGTACCCGCACCTGCTCAGCCCGCTCGATCTCGGGTTCACCACCCTCCCGAACCGAGTCCTGATGGGCTCCATGCACGTCGGACTCGAGGAGGCGGAGCGCGGCTTCGAGCGCATGGCCGCCTTCTACGCCGAGCGCGCCCGCGGCGGTGTCGGGCTCATCGTCACCGGCGGAATCGCCCCCAACGACCGCGGCCGTCCCTACGAGGGCGGCGCCAAGCTCACCACCGAGGACGAGGCCGCGCAGCACCGCGTCGTCACGGACGCCGTGCACGCCGAGGGCGGCCGGATCGCCATGCAGATCCTGCACTTCGGCCGGTACGCATACCACCAGGACCTGGTCGCGCCCAGCGCCCTCCAGGCCCCCATCAGTCCCTTCGTCCCGCACGCGCTGACCGACGCCGAGATCGAGGAAACGATCGAGGACTTCGTGCGGGCGGCCCGGCTGGCGAAGTCGGCGGGCTACGACGGCGTCGAAATCATGGGCTCCGAGGGCTACTTCATCAACGAGTTCATCGCGAGCGCCACCAACCACCGCACCGACCGCTGGGGCGGTTCGTACGAGAACCGCGTCCGGCTGCCCCTGGAGATCGTCCGCCGCACGCGCGAGGCGGTCGGGACCGACTTCATCCTGATCTACCGGCTCTCCATGCTGGACCTCGTGCCCGGCGGCTCCTCGCTCGAAGAGGTGGTCGCACTCGCCAAGGGGATCGAGGCGGCCGGCGCGACGATCATCAACACCGGGATCGGCTGGCACGAGGCCCGTATCCCCACCATCGCGACGTCCGTGCCGCGCGGCGCGTACACGTGGGTCACCAAGAAGCTGATGGGCGCCGTCTCGGTCCCGCTGGTCATGAGCAACCGGATCAACACGCCCGAGGTCGCGGAGGAACTCCTCGCCGACGGTCGCGCCGACATGGTCTCGCTCGCCCGGCCGTTCCTCGCCGACCCCGCCTTCGTGGCGAAGGCGCGGGCCGGCCGTTCCGACACCATCAACACCTGCATCGGCTGCAACCAGGCGTGCCTGGACCACACCTTCAGCCTCAAGATCACGTCCTGCCTGGTCAATCCGCGCGCCTGCCACGAGACCGAACTCGTCCTCGCGCCCACCCGTCTGAAGAAGCGCGTCGCCGTCGTCGGCGCGGGCCCCGCCGGTCTCGCCTGCGCCGTCTCCGCTGCCGAACGCGGCCACACCGTCACGCTCTTCGACGCGGCCGACGAGATCGGCGGCCAGCTCAACATCGCCAAGCGCATACCGGGCAAGGAGGAGTTCGACGAGACGCTGCGCTACTTCCGCACGCAGCTGCGCGAGCACGGCGTCGAGGTGCGCCTCGGCGAGCGCGTCACCGCCGACGGCCTCCCGGCCGACGAGTTCGACGAGGTCGTCGTCGCCACCGGCGTGACCCCGCGGACGCCCGAGATCGACGGCATCGACCATCCGAGCGTGGTCAGTTACCTCGACGTGCTGCGCGACGGCGCGCCCGTCGGCGAGCGGGTCGCCGTCATCGGTGCGGGCGGTATCGGCTTCGACGTCGCCGAGTTCCTCACCGACGGCGGCGAGGGCGCGAGCCTGGACGCGCAGACGTACTTCCGTCAGTGGGGGGTCGACACCGACTACGCGGCCCGGGGCGGACTGACCGCACCCGTGCGCCCGGCCCCGCCGCGGTCCGTGCACCTCCTCCAGCGCAAGACCAGCAAGGTCGGCGCAGGCCTCGGCAAGACGACGGGCTGGATCCACCGCACGGAACTCAAGCACCGCGGCGTGACGATGACGGCGGGCGCCACGTACCGGCGGATCGACGACGAGGGCCTGCACCTGACCGTCGACGGCACGGCGTCCGTGCTGCCCGTCGACACAGTGGTGCTCTGCACGGGTCAGGAGCCGCAGCGCGGCCTGTACGACGAGCTTTCCGCCGCCGGCCGGACCGTCCACCTCATCGGCGGCGCGGACGTGGCGGCCGAACTGGACGCCAAGCGCGCCATCGACCAGGGGACGAGGCTCGCGGCCACCCTCTGACCACACGTCCCGACCGGCGCCCGGGGACAGCGGATGCGCCGGCTCGACCGGTGTGGACGGTCCCGGAGGCGACGCGAACGCGTCGTCCCCGGGGCCGTTTCACCCGCCACGGCCCGGTCACACCGGTGGCATACCATGCGCACGACATTCATAAGACTTTCGTAAGAGGATGTACGCGTCATGGCTCTCCGTACCCCGTCACGTCCCCTGCGCGGCATATCTGCCGTCGTCGCCCTCCTCGCGGTCGGTACGGTGGGCTGCTCCGTCGTCGACAGCGCCAAGGACGGCGCGGAGAAGGTGGCCCGCCAGCGGTCGGTGTTCTCCCTCGCCATCGGGGACTGCTACAACCCGAACGGCAAGGCCGAGGGTGAGGCGCTCGCCATCGAGGTCGTGCCCTGCGCCGAGGCCCACGAGGCCCAGGTCGTCGGGGAGTTCACGCTCGACGACGCCAAGACCTTCCCCGGCGACGAGGCGATCACGGCGATCGCCGACGAGCGGTGCCCGGCAGAGGCGGCGAAGTTCGCCCCGGACACCTGGGCGCTCCCCAAGGGCGTCGAGATGTTCTACTACACGCCGACCACCGAGAGCTGGACGACCGGTGACCGGGCCGTGAGCTGCACCTACACCAAGGAGAACGGCACGTTCGCCGGCTCCCTGAAGGCCGACTCCTCGAAGCCGGAGCAGGCCACGTACCTCAACGGCGCCAACGCCGTCTACGAGGCCCTGTGGGCGCACCAGCCCAAGGCGGAGAACGTCGAGGACGACCTCGACGGCTACAAGGGACAGGCCAAGGCCGTCGCCGCCGCCCTCGACGCGCACGTCAAGGGCATGAAGGACATCAAGGGCACCGAGACCGGCAAGCTGCGCGCGCAACTGGAGAAGACCGCCGGCCACTGGAAGAAGGCCGCGAACGCCGCCGACGCCGACGCGTTCTACATCGCCTACGACCCGGCCTTCACCGGCATCGACCCGAACAAGACGGTCGCCGCCCGCAAGGAGCTCGGTCTCGCCACCACCGTTCCGGCCGACGACGCTGAGGTCTGGGCGGGCTGACGGTCCGAGCCCGGCCGGGCCCGCGCCGCGATCGCCGACGGGCCGGACGCGCCTCTGCGCAGGCTTTCACCGACGAGCAGGCGGCTCTGCGACCCACGCCTGGCCGTCGCTGATGACGTAGCTGCCCCCAGCTCGCGGTGTGGAAGCTGCGGTACTCCCTGCGCTCCTGCGCGGACACGATCCAGCGTGCGGCCACGAGGCAGGTCAGGCTGCCGCCGAT
>NZ_JBEXRZ010000272.1:0-8687 GCF_040613325.1 Streptomyces sp. NPDC006283
GGCCAGGATCGACCGGCTCCACCAGGAGGCGGAGCAGGCCACGGAGAAATTCAACAAGGCCGGTGAACACGTCGAACACCTCAACGAGCAGGTTCAGCACGGTGCTGCCGGAGCGCAGGGCGAGCAGGCAGAACAGATCCAGCGCGGCGCGGTCGGCGGGCCCGGCCTCGGTGCCCCAGCGCTCCGGGCAGGCGTCGGCGGCCTGCTGCAGCTGCTCTACCAGTGCGACGATGTGGCGAGGCCCTCGGTCCACTCCAGCGACTCCTGCGGGATCAGGAGCTTGGCTGCGTACGCCACGCACCGCTCCCACTGGCGCTCGAACTTCTGCTTCACATCGGCCTCGTCAAGCATCGCCGCACCGACGTTCAGCGAGTCGCCCTGGCTGGTCAACCACGCGTTCCGAGCCGACTGCCAGCAGGAGAACCATCCCCCACGATGCCTACCGGAACGCACCGGCAGACCACCGGTGGGACACCGCGTGGCTCGCTCCTGCCCTGCAGCACCTGCTCGCCCTCGAAGCCGGCTTCCTCCCGGACCCGAGCGCCCGGGAGGAGTGAAGGCGGGAAGGGAGGATCAGTCCTCCAACAGCTCGTCGCGCACCGCAATCCAGTCCAGGGCGGAGCGGATGCCGTCCTCCAGGGACAGCTTCGGCGTCCACCCCAGCAACTCGGACGCCCGGTCGCTCTTGGTGAAGCCGCCGGCCACGTCACCGGGCCGGGGATCGGCATCGATGGTTACCAAGGGGGTGCTGACGACGTTGTTGAACGCGGCGCACAGCTCCCGAACCGTGGTGCCGGAGCCGGTCCCGAGATTGATCGCGATCGAGCGCTTCGCCCCCGTGAGGACGGAGTCGAAGCGCTCGATCGCCGCGATGTGGGCCGCGGCGAGATCCCAGACGTGCACGTAGTCCCGGATGCCCGAGCCGTCGCGCGTCGGGTAGTTCGTCCCCGTGATCGGGAACGGACGGCCTTCCTGATGTGCCTGGATGAGCACACCCAGGGCATGACTGGGCCGCTTGAGCTGGAGCCCGGTACGCTGCTTGGGGTCGGCCCCGACCGGGTTGAAGTACCGCAGCGACAGGACGCGCGGCCCCGCCACGGCGATGTCGGCGAACATCCCCTCGCACACGGCCTTAGTCCGCGCGTAGGGGCTCTGCGGCGCCAGCGGCGAGTCCTCGTTGACGGGCGAGCCGTCCTCGGCCTGGTAGATGGAGGCCGAGCTGCTGAAGATGACGCGGTCGCAGCCGTTGCGGTGCAGGTGGCTGACGAAGGCCAGGCTCTTGGCCACGTTCGCCTCGTAGTAGCCGATCGGGTCTGCGACGGACTCGGGCACCACGATCAGCGCCGCGCAGTGCACCACGGCACAAATGTCCGGGTGCTCCGCGAAGATCCGGTCGACCAGTGCGCCGTCCGCGATGTCGCCCTCGTAGAAGGTGCGGCCCTCGATGAACTCGCGGCGGCCCCGAACGAGACTGTCGAGGATCACAGGGGTGATGCCCGCGTCCAGACATGCCGAGGCGACAGTGCTGCCGATGTAACCGGCTCCCCCAGCGATAAGGACCTTCGCCTTCACCACGATGTTTCTCTCCCGGCCTCGTTCCAGCCCCAGTAGGCGACCGGCAGCAAGGCTAGCGGAGAAACCAGGCGCGGGAGGGGGCCTCTCGGCTGCCCCCGCCGGACTCGGTACACGGACGCTGGCGGCGGTGTCCGTGAACCCCCGCCCCCCGAGCGACGGCGGTTGGCAGACGCGGGCCGTACGCTCCAGGCGCCCGGACGGGGAGCATGACGGCCCCCGTCCGAGCGCGTTTGCCAGGTCCGGTGCCGTGCCGGGGCGATTCCCGGTTCTCCACGCCCGGTGTACAGCGGCGCCCCTACCGTCCAGCCCGACATGTGATCACGGGGGTGTGCGGAAGGAGCGGAACAGTGGGGCGCGATCTGGGCCTGGACGAGGTGGTGGACCACTTCACCCTGAACAGCGACGAGGCGTGCTGGTTACGGAACAAGACCGGCGCACCAGGCTGGGCTCTATCTGACAGTCCATGAGGCCGTGTACACCACGTCCAGCACGTACGGGGAAGGCCGCTTCGGCCCGTCCTGGATGGGATTACCTTCCCTCATTCACCACGGATGAGCGGGAGGTTCCATGCGGGTACAGCGCGTGCTGATGCCGGACTCGGAGGCCGAGTCATGGACCGTGCTCGGGAACAACCACGTGCCGGTCGCGCCGATCGAGCGCTACATAGCCTGAGAAATCACCGAATACGGCAAGGCGTACGCCCACGATCTGAAAGACTGGCTCGTCTACCTGGCCGGGCGGGGATTGGACTGGCGGTCGGTGACGCCGGAGGACGTCGCCGGGTTCGTGGGCTGGCTGCGACTGCCGCCGCTGCCCGGAACGGGAAGCTCGCCGTGATGCCCACGGCGAACAACTTCTGCGCGGAGTACAGCGTGAACCGCAAGCTCGCCGCGCTGTCGTCGTTCTGCGAGTACCCCGCCCCCACGGGGTGCCGCTTGGCGATCCGATGGTGACGATGCGGCCCGTCGGCCGCTGTGGTCGCGGCAGTTCCTACAAGCCATTCCTGGAACACATCGCCAAGAGCCGTCCGCAGAAGGTCGGCACGATCCGGCTGCAGCACCGCGTCGGCGACCGACGGTGCTGTCCACCGGAGACTCCCAGGCGGTGCTGGACGGGTGCGAACATCTGCGGGACTGGCTGCTTTTCGCGCTGCTCCTGGACACCGGGCTGTGCATCGGCGAGGCCCTGGGGCTACAGCACGAGGACATCGCGCTGGCCGAGCGGCAGGTGAGCGTCATCCCGCGCCGAACGCCAACCGGGTACGGGCGAAGTGCTGCGTCGTCGGTCCTACGGGGCCGACGGGGCATGCTGGCCCGACAGGTGCCACGGGGCCCACAGGCTCAACCGGACCTGCCGGAGAAGACGTCGACGTCGGCGCGAGCGTCTTCGGCACGCAAGAGCAGGTAATCGAGCAGGACGCTGAGAAGCAGATCACCTTCAACGACGACGCCTACGTCGTCGGTATGACGTTTGATCCTGCGACCTCGAGTCTCACGGTCAACACTCCCGGCCGCTACCTGATCAAAGCGCGAGTCTTCTGGCTCCAGTTGCCTAGGGATGGGTTCCGCCGTATCGACATCGAGGCCATCGTCGCTGAGGACGTTCAGACCACTGCTGACGTCTTTGAAAATACGCAAGAGGTATCCACGATTGTTCAGCTGAGTGCCGCGGCGCCCCTGGTCGGCGCGCTCGGCGACGGTGACGGGCAGGCCGCGTTCACGGCAGGCGGAGGCGATCTCCGAGCCGGTGAACCCGGCGCCGATGACAAAGACCCGTTTGGGTCCCTCGGCGAGCCGCCGTGCGAGCGCGGCGCCGTCGTCGCGGGTCCGCAGCACGAAGACGCCGTCGAGTTCCGCCTCGTCCTCGCGCGGCCACGGCCTGGCCCGCACCCCGGTGGCGATCAGCAGCCGGTCGTACGGCACCTCGTCGCCGTCGGCCAGCCGCACCCGCCTGGCGGCCATGTCCAGGCCGGTAGCCGGGACGCCGAGCCGCCAGGTCGCGTCGAGCGCCCGGCGTCTGGGCAGCGCGGTGCGGTCGGCGCCCGCCCCGCCCAGCAGCACCTGCTTGGACAGCGGGGGCCGGTCGTACGGCTCGTAGGGCTCGTCGCCGATCATCGTCAGCGAACCGGAGAAGCCCCTGTCACGCAGGGTCTCGGCAGCCCGCAGACCCGCCAGCGAGGCGCCGACGACGACGATGCGGCCCTCGCGCTTGAACCGTTCCAGGGATCCGTCACCGTTCATCGGACACCGCCTCGACCCGTGGTGTGTCGACCGCGTCGACGAGGATCGCCTGGACGGGGCAGGCCGCGGCGGCCTGCGCCAGCTTCGCGCGCTGCGCCTCGTCGGCCTCCGGGGTGTACAGCAGCCCCTCCTCGCCGTGCATGGTGAAGATCTCTGGAGCGAGGAACGCGCACTGCGCGTACCCCTGACAGCGGTTCAGGTCGACGACAAGCCTTACCAAGGGATCGGTCCTCTCCAATGGCGCGGTCACATCCACGCCACCACCCTGGGTGGCCCGACGGGATGCGGCGACGGGAGGGAAGCCGTTGGAGTGAGCGCTGCGGGCGGCGGCTCACGCCGGGGCGGCGGGCCGGGAACGGGCGGGCCGCCGGCCCAGCAGGATGTGCAGGCTGACAATGAGCGCCCAGGCCGGGAAGACCAGTTCGGACCAGGCCAGATCCGACCCCACCACGAGCAGCGTCAGCCCCGCCAGGTAGCCGAGGATCACGAGCGGGCGCGGGAAGACGCCGAGCCGGCGGCCGATGGTCGAGGTCGTGATGATGAACACCGCCGCCATCCGCATCGCATACGTGGTCAGCAAGGTGTAGGCGAAGTGGCGGCCGAAGGGCGAGTGCTGCTGACTCTCGTCGAGCACGGTCCCCGCCGCCGCGGCGCTGCCGAACAGGGTGGCGACGAAGACCAGGCCGCTGCCCAGGAACACCGTGGCGATGAACTGGTCCTCCCCCTCACCGGCCTGATCGCGCAGGGCGCCCATGAACCACAGGAAGGCGATACCGGCGAACGGGAGCAGCTCCAGCGCCGTCTGCACGGCGCGCCGTTGCCCGGCGTCGACGGCGACCGCGTCTCCGCCGGCCCCGCCCGGCAGGGCGAGCCGCACCAGGACGATCGCCGTGGCCATCAGGATCGCGAACACGACCCCGGCGATCCCGGCGGCCCGGGGTGTCCCGAGACGCTCGTGCTTCTGCTCCATGCTCCCTCGCTTCTGTCTGCACTGTTTCGTACAGACAGCAGCGATCCGGGAACTCGCGCCACCGGGGCGGCTCGGGAGGACGACCTCCGTGCGCCGTACAGGTCACGGACGACGCGGGCTGCCGGGTGCCGTCAGGAGAGCTGCAGTTTGAAACCGACGTGGGAGCCGACGAAGCCGAGGCGCTCGTAGAAGCGGTGGGCGTCGGGGCGGGCCGCGTCGGAGGTCAGCTGGACCAGCCGGCAGCCCTGGCTGCGGGACTCCTCGATCGCCCACTCGATGAACTGCTGCCCGAGGCCTTGGCCGCGCTCCGAGCTGTGGACGCGCACTCCCTCGATGATCGAGCGGGTGCTGCCGCGGCGGGACAGGCCGGGGACGACCGTCAGTTGAAGCGTGCCGACCACGGCATCGCCGCGTACGGCCACCATGAGGAACTGGTTCGGGTCGCCTTTGAGCCGCTCGTAGGCGCGCAGATACGGATCCAGGTCGTCGGGTGACTCGCGTGCCGCGCCGAGCGCGTCGTCGGCGAGCAGAGCCACGATCGAGGGGATGTCGTCCGCGAGTGCGGGCCTGATCACGATGTCCGTCATGCGCCGCATGCTAACCGGACACTCGTGCGGCGCCGGGTGCGGCCGTGCGCCGCGGGGTTCTGAACGTGCGCCGGCACGTGCCCGCCGGAGAGGCGGCGGAGCGATCGGGCAGATGTGCGGACCGTCCCCCGCCGGGTTGGCTTGTCGAACTACCGGGTGTGCGTCGCCTGCGCCACGGAAATGCGTGCGCAAGGCTGATCCAGTTCGCAGGTAACCGAAAGCACCGGGTGGGTAGGGGAATGAGCCTCGAGAGCACAGTCGCGGTCCCGGAAGCCGGCGGCCGTCGCAGCGAGGCGGCGCGACGGGCCCGCCTCCTGACGGACGCGCCGTGGTTCTCCACGGCGGCCGTGACCGCCATCGGGGTCAACGCCGTCCTCCTCGGTGCGGAGACGTACGCGGGCTTCGCCGACCGGTGGGCCGCCCAGATGACAGCGCTCGAACACCTGCTGCTCGGCGTCTTCAACCCGAGCACTACGGCTCCCTCGGCCGCGCCGCGCTCACCCTCTTCGTCCTCATGACCCTCGACGGACTGGGCGACGCCCTCTACGGCGGACTGCAGATCTCGCCGTGGGCCATCGTCTACTACGCCTCTTATGTGCTGCTCAGCTCGTTCCTGATGGTCAATCTGCTGATCGGCGTCGTCCTCGACTCGCTCGCGCAGGCACGGGAGATGGACGTACAGCGCCGCGCGCCCGCCGGGGCGGCCGCTCAGGGCGAGGCCGCGAACCCCGTCGGCCAGGAGCTGAGGGACCGGATCGCAGCCGCCCGAGCGGGGCTCGAGGCCCTGGAACAGCTGCTGCCCCAGGTCCCGGCACAACCGGACAAGTCAGGGGTCCCGGAGAACCCCTGAGGCTTGTGGGGCGCAAGTGCCGCAGGTCGCATACTGGGAGGTGCCGCACCGACCGCCGCACGCAGGGAGACCACCGATGAACAGGGCAGCAGCCGAGCCCCTGCCGCCACCGCCCGGCGGCGTGCTGTGGAGCCTCGCCGGTGACATCCGCGCCCTGCTCATGCTCCCCGCCGCCCTCACCCTGCAGGTCGCACGCCCGGCCGTCGGCGCCGGCGTCGACGAGCACTCCGTCTTCCGCACCGACCCCTGGGGACGCGGCGAACGCTCCCTGCGCTCGCTCCAGCTGTGGATCTACGGCGGTGAGGCGGCCGCCGAGGAGGGCCGCAGGCTCCGCCAACTGCACCGCACCATCCAGGGCACCGACGCCCACGGCCGCCGGTACCACGCGCTCGACCCCGCCCACTACTCCTGGGTGCACGCCACCGGCTTCCCCGTCTACCGGCACGCGGCCCGTTACCTCGTGCACGAACTCACCGAGGCCGAGGAGCGACAGCTGTACGCGGAGTGGCTCCAGGTCGGCCGGATCCTCGGCATCCACGACCGGGACATGCCGCAGACGATCGAGGAGTTCTGGCCGTACTACCGCAAGGTGCTCGCCGACGAACTCGAGGCGACCGTCGTCGTGCGCGAGCTGGTGGCCGTGGACCAGCCGGTGCCGCCGCCGGACCGGGGCCCCC
Source organism: Streptomyces sp. NPDC006283 (assembly GCF_040613325.1). Lineage (NCBI taxonomy): Bacteria > Bacillati > Actinomycetota > Actinomycetes > Kitasatosporales > Streptomycetaceae > Streptomyces > Streptomyces sp. NPDC006283. The sequence continues at coordinate 6,900 of NZ_JBEXRZ010000272.1, forward strand.
TGCCGCTGCGGCTGACACTGCGCGCCCTGTGGCCGCTGCTGCTCCCGCCACTCGCCCGCTTCCGTCGGTTCATGACCATCGGGCTGATGCCGCCGGACGCCCGCGAGGCCATCGGCCTGCCGTGGACCGACCGGCAGGAGCGCAGACTGCGGCGCTTCGCCCGGGTCGTACGAGCAGTGGTGCCCGTGCTTCCCGAGCGTCTGCGCTACCTCCCGCTCGCCCGTGAGGCGCGGGCCAGGGTCAGGTCAGACCACCGCGCGCGATGACCTCCGCGTACCAGCGGGCGCTGTCCTTGAAGGTGCGGCGCTGGGTCGCGAAGTCCACGTGCACGATGCCGAACCGCTTGCTGTAGCCGTAGGCCCACTCGAAGTTGTCCAGCAGTGACCACAGGAAGTAGCCCCGCACGTCCGCGCCGTCCTCGATCGCCCGGTGCACCGCGGACAGATGGGCGTGCAGATACGCCACCCGCTCGGGGTCCTTCACCTCGCCGGACGGGTCCGCGTAGTCGTCGTACGCCGCCCCGTTCTCGGTGATCACCAGGGGCACGCCCGGCAGGTCGTCGCGCAGCCGGATCAGCAGTTCGTGCAGGCCGTCGGCGTCGACCGGCCAGTCCATCGCGGTGCGCGGACCGGGTGCCGGCAGGAACCGCACATGCTGCTCGGCGCCCGCCCACGGCGACGGGGACTCGGAGGTACCCGCGGCGACGACGGTGGGGGAGTAGTAGTTGATGCCCAGCGAGTCGATGGGGGTGGACGCCACCGCAAGGTCGCCGTCCAGCACGAACGACCAGTCGGTGACCGGCGCGGTGTCCCGCAGCAGGTCCTCCGGGAGCCGGCCGTGGAAGACGGGGTCGAGGAAGATGCGGTTGCCGACGGCGTCGATGCGGCGGGCCGCGTCCAGATCGGCCGGCGAGTCCGAATGGGACCGCACCGCATGGAGGTTGAGCGTCAGCGAGACCTCCGCGGACGGCGGCAGCTCGGCGCGCAGCACCTGCGCCGCCCAGCCATGTGCAAGGTTGAAGTGGTGCGCGGCCCGCAGTGACGCGACGGGGCTGGTGCGGCCGGGTGCGTGCACCCCGTTGCCGTAGCCGAGGAACGCGGCGCACCACGGCTCGTTGAGCGTCGTCCAGGTCGCCACCCGGTCGCCGAGCGCCTCGGCCATGATGCCCGCGTACTCGCCGAACCGCTGCGCGGTCTCCCGCTGCGGCCAGCCGCCGGCGTCCTCGAGTTCCTGGGGCAGATCCCAGTGGTAGAGCGTTGCCACCGGCCGGATACCGGCGTCCCGCAGCTCGTCGACGAGCCGGCGGTAGAAATCGAGACCCTTCTGCACGGCGGGCCCACGTCCGGTCGGCTGCACCCGTGGCCAGGACACCGAGAACCGGTAGTCGGTGACGCCGAGCCGGCGCATGAGGCCGACGTCCTCACGCATCCGGTGGTAGTGGTCGGCGGCGATGTCGCCGGTGTCGCCGTTGCGGACCTTGCCCGGGGCGCGGCTGAAGGTGTCCCAGATGGACGGAGTACGGCCGTCTTCGGCGGCGGCGCCCTCGATCTGGTAGGCGGCGGTGGCGGTGCCCCAGCGGAATCCGGCGGGGAACCGGAGCGTCGTTGTGGTGTCGGGCCGTGCGTCGAGCGCGGTCATGAGGTGGAACTCCCAGGAGTGAGATGTCTGAGCGGAGTGAGGAGGTAAGAGGCCCCAGGGTCTTTCGTTTGGATCAGGCCGGATCAGTGTGGGGGTCCCCCCACGCCCGCAGGGCGTAGGGGGAGGGGTCTGGTGCCGTGGATCGAGATC
>NZ_JBEXRZ010000273.1:0-8588 GCF_040613325.1 Streptomyces sp. NPDC006283
GCCCTGACGGGCGGCAGGCCGGCCCGCATTCGCGGGCAGTGCTGTCCTGTCGCGAGATTCGATCGGCTCAGTCTTCAAGGCTGCCGTCATCGAGCGGACGCAGGCGGCGCCTGGCCTCCTCCAGCCGCACGTCATAGTCGGGGAAGAATAGAGCGGGGAGCATCTTGTCGAGCTGGCCAGCGATTCTATGGATCGGTGCCCACACGGCTGGATCATCGACCGTGTTGCTGAGGTCGGTCATCTGCAGCCGCTCCAGCCAGTCCGACAGGATCGTCGCTTCGTCGCGGGTGAGCTTGACCGTGATCTCTGGGTCTTCCATCCCGGCCCACCCCTTTGAACAGGCGACTCAACGTTCGACGGCACAACCTACCGATTGCCAGGTTCGTAAGACCGACCAGCCTTTACCTGGTCGGGACACGTGCCGTCATCTCTCGGTTCTGGCACAGATCTTGGGGAGTCGTCGCGGAGGGTGACTGTGTCGTTCGATTGAGGGCGCGGGTCCGGGGCCCGTCAGCGTTCCCGCATTCTGGTCCACCACCAGCCGAACACCGCCAACTCGATGTTGTTGGGGTCGGGCAGGGTGCGGCGCTCGAATTCCTCATCGATGCGTGTGATCAGTCGACCCAAGTCCCGTTGTGCTCCGGGAGGAAGGTGCCGCATCGCCCACTCGAGGTCATCACGGGCATCTCCCGCCCCGGGCGATTCGAACTCAGAGGCATCCAGGTAGCGACCCGGCTGGCTAAAGGGTCGCTCGAAACACGAGAGCGCATTGGCGACTGCGTTGGGCCACATCTCCTGGTCTTCGACCCGGCGGATCGCTGCACGAGTCCGCGCGGAGACACCGCGGACTCTCAGGACCGAACACTGCCACCGTGGCCGCCACCGCTCTGCGCGGACGGCCTTGGGACGCCTACGCGGCATCGCCCTTTCGGATCAACATGAGGCCATCCTGCCACGTCAACCGGATCAAAATGATCAAGCGCCAGATGTACGGCCGGGCCGGCTTCAGCCTCCAGCGGAAACGAATCCTGCTGCCATCCTGACGGGCCCGTCACGAGCTCTGCTGGAGTCGCTCCGCAGCCTGAGCAGGGGTGTCGTAGTAGCCAGGCCGTGCCAGCAGGACCGAGCTGAAGAAGTAGCCCTGCTCTTCATCTGGCTCGTCGTCGGCTGCGAACGGGCGCCAGAAGCTCAGGAGCAGGTCAGAGGCGATGAAAGACGCTGCATCGTCGGGGTCTGCCTCGATCGAGGTGTACTCGCCCATGCGTTGCACCAACTCTCGGGCCGGGATCGCGAACACGTCCAGGCCCCGGAAGACGACTCGGTCTGTCTGAGTCGACGGCCTCCCCAGCTCAACGGCTTCGAGCATGTCTCGCGTGCAGTGGACGCTGATCATCAGCCCACTGGGACGAAAGACGTGCTGACCCGGCCGGTCGGACTCCGAGACCGCAGAGAGATCACGGAGCGAGTCCAGCGCCGTGTTGGCCGATTGCCGAGTCATACCGATCCGCAACGGGCCAACACCGATTGGCGGGGAGAGGCCGAAGTCCATGCGGGCATGATCCCAAACAGGTCCGTCAACGAGTCACGAAGGACCATCCAGCCCCGAGACGTTACAAAGCGTGAGAGCTCCACAGAAGTTGCACCGGAACCCGAGAACGGACAGCGCTTCGACACTGGTTCGGGAGGCATGAGGCTCCCGAGGCCGGCACGGAATGTTCACGAGTTTCGACAGCACCCGTGCCCTCCTCGGGCCAGCTGAGGAACGGTGTCGCCACTCCTCCGGATCGTTCGCCGCAGCGAGCGTCTTGCCGATCATCCGGGCCAGCATGGTCCGAAAGAGACGGCCTAGAGTGGCGAAATGCCCCTGCCTGCCGATCGGACCGCCCTGGACCTGCTCGATGCGCACCTGGAGGCGCTCTGGGACGGAACGGACCTCCCGCTCCCGCAGGGGCCGGTTTGCCTTGCAGCGGAAGGAGGGGGCGAGCTCGTCCACTGGGCCCTCGACCAGCTCCGGCGCATCCCCTGCGAGCCGAAGGACACCTTTGCCCGCCAAGTCGGCAGTCTGCTAGCGGAGTTCCGCTCCCGTCGCTGTCCTTGGAACGCGGCGGCGCTGCGGCTGCTCGACGACACGTACACCTTCGCGGCCACCGGCCCTCGGCGACACGTGGACTGGGCGCACGACGTCCACGCCGTGCTGCACCGGTCGGTCCCTGACCCCCGGGGCTGGGTCCGACTGGACTGGGACCGCGCCAACGACGCCCGCCACACGGTGCCCGCGTACCCCTTCGACCCCCCGGACGCATCAGAGCTCCCCGACCGCCTGTACCCCCTGGAGGCGGAGGCGGCGGTCGCCGCGCTCGCCATCATGGCCGAGGAATGGCAGTTGGAACCTGCCCCCGTCCGCTCCCGCCCGGACCAGGACGTCGTGCTGGCAGACGCCCGAACCCTGCTCGACCGGTACGGGCCCACCGCGCGCTACTGGACCAACGCGACGGCCGCAGCCTCTGACCCGGCCCCGGACTTCCTCGCAGCGGGCCTCCAGGGCACTGAATCCCATAGCTTCCTCACCTCCGAGTACCTCAACGGCCTTGATCTCTTCGAGGACCTCGGCCTGATCGCGGTGACCGACGACGAGGTGGGCGTCTTCTGGTCGTTCGGGGCGTACTGACGACGCTCGGGGAAGACCACCTGGCGACCGTCACCGCCGCCTTGGCGGCCCCCGCCGGGCACCGCCGCACGAAGCCGTGTTTGCCGCGATGGACGAGCTCGATTGCGGCGGGGACGTGAACGTGTCTGGGGTCGATGTCGGCTGGGCGGTCATGGAGTCTGGCGAGGACGGACATCCCACCGGCCGTCCCCTCTCAGGTCTTCACGAAGACCTCTTGAAGGTGAACCCAAGGGGGCGCGACGGTGCGGATATGTGGCGCTAGGCCACCGGGCAAGACTGGGTGACGACGCGCGTGCGGACCCTCATCAACGGCGACGGCCCTCCGGGCGAAGGGCCGTTCCGCGGGCGCGGGAAGCAGCCTCTCGGCGGGCGCCGCTCGGACTGGGGGCGGGGACCATCCCCGCAGGTGCGGGAAGCAGACCCCGAGGATCACCGTCCCGCCGCCGTTCGGGGACCATCCCCTCGGATGCGGGGAGCAGTTCGACCTCGGCTGGTTCGGTTTCTCCGGATGGGGACCATCCCCGCAGGCGCAGGGAGCAGTCCTGGTACAGCCGGGCCCCGCACAGCGCGCAGGGACCATCCCCGCGGGCACGAGGAGCAGGCCCCGAGTTTCTCGTAGCTCAACCGGAGGTGGGGACCATCCCCGCGGGCGCAGGGAGCACTCGTACTCGACCAGGTAGGTGGCCTCGGGCAGGGGACCATCCCCGCGGGCGCGGGGAGCACACCGAGTTCGGTCAGCCAGGGGTTCGCGGCGAGGGACCATCCCCGCGGGAGCGGGGAGCAGACGGTGCGCTCCTCGAGCTGGTCCGGCTCATAGGGACCATCCCCACCGGCAGCCGGGTAGCCGACATCACCGCCCGTACAGAGTCGCCCTGCCGCAGGCCGTCCTTCACGTCGGCGCCCGGGCGCGGTGGCTCTATTCGGCATAAGTGAAGTCCGTTGTCGATGGCGTGAGAGGCGCCCCGTTTCACGGAAGGTTGGTCTTGATGAGTTCCAAGGCACTGAACCTCTTGCAGGGCGGCAGCAGCTTCAAGGGGGGCGATCGTGGTCCGGGAGGCCCCGTAGCGGCACCTGGCATGTCACGTTCCAGAGGGCCCGTTTCGTCCATGTGGTGAACACCCAACTGACGTTTCTCGCGCAGAAAGAAGGAGCACGCGTGTTCCCCGCCTACCTCGTCGCCACCCTCCTCGCCTCGGTCGTCAACGGCGCGGCTGCCGTCGCCAACCTCATCGGACACGACTACCCGAAGAGTCAGGCTGACAAGTTGGGCGTGCCCCACTCCTGGATGCGACCGCTCGGGACGCTGCTGGGGGCGGGCGCGCTGGGGCTGCTGGCCGGGTTTGTCGTGCCGGTACTGGGGGCGCTCGCCGCTGCCGGCCTCGTGCTGTACTTCATCGGCGCCCTCTGGGCCCATGTCCGAGTCGGCGACTATGCCTTGGGCCCCTGGTTCGTGTTCTTCTGCCTGCCCGCGGCCGCTCTGGCCGTGAACCTGGCCTATCACGGCCACTGGTGAACCGGTTGCGTCGGGCGAGCTCCGGCCCCGCCGCCGTGTGGGGACCATCCCCGCAGGAGCGGGAAGCAGGCATCCGCCTTGCGGTCCAGGTCCCCGACCGCGGGACCCTCCCCGCGGGTGCGGGAAGCAGAGGCCGCCGCGCACATCCGACAGCACCACGCTGGGACCATCCCTGCGGGTGCGGGGAGCAGACCAGTCGCATGTCCGGCCCGGCGACGCGGGTGGGACCATCCCCGCAGGTGCGGGGAGCAGTCCTCGACGGAGATGTCGACGCCGATGCGCTGGGGACCATCCCCGCGGGTACGGGGAGCAGAGGCCCGGGTCACGACGAGCCGCCGCGATCAGGGGACCATCCCCGCAGGTGCGGGGTGTCGGCGTACCTGCTCATGTGCAGAGCGAAGTACGGGCTCACGTGCAGAGGTATGCAGGTGTTGAGCGGACATGCGAATCTAGTCCGCGGTGAAGGGGTGGTGGTGTGGCGGACGTTCCTGCGAGTGAGGCTCGCCAGGCTCTTTTGAGAACGCTCGAGAAGGGACAGGTCCGCAGAGGAACCGTCTCATCGGTCAGTGATGTCGATACCCTCGTTGATCTCGGCGGGATTCACGGACTGCTGCGGACCCCTGAGGTGTCCTGGCAACGTCGCGAGGTGCCACTGGACCAGGTGCTGCGAGTGGGACAGGACGTGACCGTCACGGTTCTGGACGTGGACGCCGATCGGGACTGGCTCACCGTGTCCTTGAAATCTCTCCAGGATGATCCATTCCGTGAATTCGCCCGGACGCATCTTGGGCACGTGATTCCGGGCCGGGTGACCAAGGTGGCTTCGATCGGAGTCTTCGTTCGTGTCCACGAACACGTCGAAGGGCTGCTGCCGGCCTCGGAACTGCCTGAGCGCGAGGGTGACGAACAGCCTCTGGCTGTCGGCGATGTGCTGGTGGTCGAGGTCGCCGATATCAACCTGGACAGGCGCCGGGTCAAGCTGCTGTTGCGGGACATGGGCTGACTGCGGCGACCCGGCGCCTGCGGGGGTGAGTGTGAGCCCAGGCGGAGGCGGCACCTCCGGCTGGGTGCCTGGGTCGGCAACCAGCGATCCCGGGCGGCGACGCTGACCCCAGAGCGGCTGGAGCAGCTCTCCCAGGTCGGGATGTGGTGGTCGTAGCCGTACCGACGAACAGCGGTCCGGTCAGGGCGATTCCGCTCGGCTCGCCCGTTCCGAACATCCGATGCTGACTGTCAGTACCTCCGCTTACGATGCGGGCAAGTGCCTCCGTTTGGAGTAAGGAGCCCCATGCCGAAGCGCGTGTTCGTCAGTTTCGACTACGACTACGACAAGACCCTGAAGGACTTCCTGATCGGGCAGGCCAAGAACCCGGACTCCCCTTTCGAGATCCACGACTGGTCGATCAAAGAGGCTTCGCCTGACTGGAAGGACAGGGCCCGCGCCAGGATCAGGCGGTCGGATGTCGTCATCGTCATCTGCGGCGAGCACACCGACAAGGCCGTCGGTGTGGGCATCGAGCTCAAGATCGCGCAAGAGGAGGAGATCGACTACTTCCTGCTGAACGGATACAGCGGCAAGACCGGCAATAAGCCGACCACGGCGAAGGCAACGGACAAGATCTACAAGTGGACATGGGAGTACCTCAAGCAACTGGTTGGAGGGGCTCGGTGACTGAGCCTCCCGAGCCGAGCCAGCGGGCGGAGGTACTGGAGCTCTACAAGCTCGCCGTGGAGATGGCCGACCGGGTCTCCGCCCGCAGAGGAACCGCCAACGCCTTCTTCCTTTCGGTGCAGACCACGTTCATCGCCCTGGTCAGCTTCGGCATCCCAAAGCTCTCCGAGTCCCCCTGGTGGGTGTCGCTTGCCGTGGTACTGGCTGGCATCACCCTGTCGGCCACCTGGTGGATGCAGCTTCGCAGCTACCGAGACCTCAACACCGCGAAGTTCAAGGTCATCAACAAGCTGGAGGAACGCCTCCCGGTCAAGATCTTCGCTGCCGAGTGGGATGAACTGAAGAGCGATCCTATCCCCGCCTGGCGCAAGCGCTACGCCGAGCTGGGCGCGTCCGAACGCACCGTCCCCCTGGTCTTCATCGCGGCGCACCTGATCCTGTTCGTGGGCACACTGACCGTGTGACCTACCTCGATACTCTCGCCGACCTGATCCGATCCTGTCTCCCCCCGGACGCCGAGCCTCCTGCGGACTCTGACGATCTGTTCCGCATCTATGCCGTGCTCCTGAAGGCCAAGGGGGAGCAAGTAACCGACGAAGACGTCCACAATGCCTGGTCAGCCTGGATGCAGTCGGTCGACAGCACTCATGCGGCGCTCGTTCCCTTCCGGGATCTTGATCCAGAGACGCGTGCATTCGATGCCCCGTACGCACGAGCCATCCGGGCAGCTACTCGAAGAGTGGGCCGCGACGGAAACCGGTAGGGATCCGAGCCGCGGTCTCACCCAGGCGCCGCCCAGCGATCCGGCACGCCAGTCTCTGGTTCGCCGACGCAGCCAAAGGCTGCGGCCTTCCCAACGCGTTTTCCTACCATCACCCTTGATGACGTGGACGGACCTCAATACGGCAAAGAGACGAGCTCCCTGGCGCAGCACCTCTGGAAGAACGCACGCCATGAGTTTCTTGAGGGGGCAATGCTCTCCTTGGCGTTCTACTTATGGGTGACGTTCGGCCTCTTAGCCGTGGCCGAGTGGCTAGAGACTGGTGAACGCTTCTGGAACCGCGGGGTCTACGGAATGGGCCTCATCCTCGCAGCCATGTGCTTGCTGCCTCTTCGCCGGAAGAGCGCGGTCCGGGCTCTCCGGCGCGTCACGCCGCCGATGAAATCCAGCGACTCACTCGAAGACGGCTGCTTCGTACTGTACTTGCGAAATTTCCGGGTGGACTCCGACCTTACTGGGATTGATCATCTAGCTAGTCAGTCACGGTGGAACTACTGGCTCAGCGAACTACTCGGCTACGCCAACCGCACTGCTCACCAGAGCACCCGCGAGTATCGCATCGTCAAAATTGTCCAGAGGTTCGGTGTGGTAGTCGCAGTCGGCAACGAACAGGACAACGCTCCCTTCCCAGCTGGTGCCGTCCGCTTTCTCCTGCCTCACACTGGGTGGCAGCCAGTCGTGGCACGGGACATGCGACGCGCCCGACTCGTTCTCATGACAGCAGGCCTCAGAAGTGACAGCGGGTCGGCCGCCAGCACCCTTTGGGAGTACGCCCAAGCCGTCCGTACCCTCCCTCCAGAACGCTTCCTGCTGCTGGCATGCGGCGACGAAGAGGACTACGAGCGCTTCCGCACCGCGGCCAATGCATACCTCGCGCAACGCCGAAAGCGCGACACCGGGGACACTCCGAGGCCGCGACTTCCCGATTGCCCTCCACCCCGAAAGCCGACCAAGCACGGGGCTCTCCCACCGCTGCGAGGCGTGGTCTCCTTCGATCAGAACTGGACTGGTCAGTTCACACGCTTCGATCCCACGGCAGCCTCCGCCTCGACCCCGGCCGGAAGATATCGGGAGATGGTGCGGGCCCAGGTCAACCCTTTCATGGACGAGGTGGAGAGAAAACTGCCGGGCACAGCCACCCGACAACGCTTCTCCGCCTCCCCGCGAGACATGGTCATGGTCATGGTTGCAACCTTGATCTTCAGCACATACTTCGAGCGCGTAGAGCTTGTCTCCCAGAAAATCATCATCGCAGTCATCGGCAGTCTGACGGTACTGGGGGAGGCGTGGGAGGCCACGACCTCAGCCGAGGAAACTGCTGGGGTGAAGATCGAGTTCCCGCCCGCAGGGGAGCAACCTGACAGACCCTAACGACCAGCCGCCACCGACAACGCGGGCTTGCCCAGGGTCACCTTGGGCTTGCCCGCGCCGGCGGAGATGAGAACGGATTGCGCGGGACGAGTAGGCCTTGTCGGCCAGGACCACGTCCGGTGTGATTCTGGGGCGGCCGGTCGGCCGGGGCACCCGTAAGCGGGCCATTGTCCCGGTGAACGCGGGTGCGTCACCTGCCTGGCCTGGCGTGATGACGAAGGCCAACGGGCGGCATTGGCCGTCTGCGGCGAGGTGGACCTTGGTGGTCAGTCCGCCGCGGGAGCGTCCTAGGGCATGGTCGGCCGGCTCGCCGGCCGGGGGCCCCTTTTGACGGGCCCCGGCAGCGTGCTGGTGGGCGCGGACGACGGTGGAGTCGACCGCGACGACCCAGTCGAGGTCGCCTTCGGCGTCGGCCTGGGCGAGCAGAGCGGTGAAGACTTTCTCCCAGGTGCCGTCGGCGGCCCACTTCCGCAGGCGATTATGGGCGTCTTTCCATGACCCGAAGTGCTCGGGCAAGTCCATCCACGGTGTCCCGGTGCGGTACTTGAACGCGATCGCGTCGATCACCTGCCGGTGATCCCGC
>NZ_JBEXRZ010000274.1:0-8385 GCF_040613325.1 Streptomyces sp. NPDC006283
CAGTCGTACGCTCCGACCGCTCCCCCGCCACCTCGACCCGCTCACCCGACCTCTTCGCCTCCGCGAGAGCCCTCCGCCCCTCGTCCTGCCCCGCGCCCCCTGCCGCCGGCCTGGCGGCGTTTCCGGCCGCGGGAGCGGCCGAAGCGGCGTTCACGGGCAGCACCACTGCCGCCAGCAGCGCGGACACGGTCATCGCGGCGCCGCGCACCAGATGTCTTCGGGCACGCAGAGGCATTCTTTTCGTTTCCAAATCCCCACCCCGTCATCACGTAAGGGTCACAACGGGCGGCGAGTCAAACGTGAGCCTCATGTCCGCGTCAAGTGATGCCCGACTGCCGCGCCCCGCCGCTCCGGCGGCGCGAGGTCACCCCCCGCGACGGACGGAGGGGCTCAGCACGGGGGCGGCCTGTTCTCGGCCACGGAGGCGGCCCTGACGGCGGCTGATTACTGCGATCTTGATCCCATTTGGGCCGCCCGGTATGCGCCACTCCCGAGGCTGCCGCTCGGCACCTGTACGCAGAGTGACCTTGCTCGTTCTCCGGTCTATGACGAACATCACGCGCCGGAGCAACGGCCAACGCACAGCGGCCGGTCACCGGGGCATCGCCCCGGTGACCGGCCGCATCGCACCCGCGGATCAGCCTGGCAACGTCCCGGCCGGAGGCCGCAGGAACGACAGAACGCGGGGCGCTCCTTCGTCGCGCCGGCACAGGATCCGGAGGTCGGTCCCGTCGGCGGCGCACTCGACCACGGCCTGCGTCGTGGCCAGCAACAGCCGGTCCCCGGTGAAGGCCGCGGCCTGCAGGCCGATGCTCTTGGTGTTGCTGCCGAGCACTCGCGTCAGACGGTCACGGAAGTCCGTGTGCCGCCACGCCCCGCCTGCGTCCGAGGTCCACAGGTCCCCGAAGCCGGTGAGCCCGTGGACGGTTCTGTCCGCGGCCACCCACTGTTCTGCCAGATGGTCGTCCCGCCGGAGCCGGGCCGTGGCCCACAGCCCACTCGCACGGTCGACCGCGTGCAACACCTCGTACTCGAAGGCGTGCCCGTGGGACGACGAGGTGACGAGGACGTTCCGGTGGAACGTGCCGCGGCCCAGAAGCCCGAAGGCAGGGTCGCAGCTGTTCCAGCGCAGCCTGTCCCGCAGGGGGACAGCCGGGCCCGAGACGGGCAGTCCCACCTCCGTGACGACGCCCTTGGAGAGGTCGGCCGCGAAGAGGGCCGGCTTCTGCTCACGGTCCGTCGCCTCGGAAGCGTCCTCGGCTCCACCGGTGAGGTACACCGTGTCACCGTCGGACCCGACCACGTGCAGCAGTCGAAACGTGTCCGGTACCTCCAGATCGGACCACGTGGCCGCCTCCGGGCGCAGGAAGTGCGCCGAGTGCCGGTAGCCGTGCGCCGTCCTGCGCTCGGCCGTGGCCAGAACCGTGCCGTCCCGGCTCACGCCGTGCACGTCGGCGTGAGCCTGCGCACCCGGGATGCCGGGAGCCGGACGCAGGTCGGTCCCGTCCGCGGAGCCGATCAGCAACGGCACGTTGCTCGCCGCGATACGGGCCACGATGCTGAGACCGCCCCCGTGGAGCGTGGCCGCCGCGGCGACAGCGGAACGGTCGGTGGTGAGTTCCCAAGGGATGGGGTGGAGACGGCGCACGGCGCCGTCCGTTACTTCAGCGAAGGCGAGCCCCCCGGTGTCCGCGATGATCGCGGACACCGGGGCTCCCTGTGACATCGGTGCCACTGGCTAGAACAACCCTCCGACCCAGTCGCCGATCTTCCGTCCGACGGTGCTGCCGGCGATTCCGCCCACGACACCGCCGACCACACCGCCGATGGCGGCGCCGGCGGGACCGCCGAAGGCGCCGATCGCAACGCCGAGCGTCGCGCCCGCCTTCGCCCCTGCCAGGCCACCGACGATACCGCCGGTCTCACGTGCTGCGGTCTGCACCTTCTGACCCTCGGGAGCGGTCGCGACGTTGTAGACGCCGACACCCACATCGAGTCCCAGGAGGCCGCGGCCGGCCCACTTGGTGGTCTGGTTGATCGCGTTGACCTTGGGGTTGGTCTTCGCCGAACTCTCGACGATCTGGCGGTCGCTCTTGCCTCGCTTGTCCCTCATGAACTCGTACGTCGGGAAGTCACGCGCCCCGCGCTTCTTCGGCAGCAGCCAGTCGTCCATCGGGCTGCGGTAGAAGGACCTCAGGGCGTTGCGCTCGTCGACGGCGTACCGGGCCGCGGTGTTCCAGCCGTAGACATCGGCCATGCGCAGGGCGTTCTGGCGGGCCAGCCCGTCCGCCAGCTGGTATGCCGCCCGGCGGGAGGCGGCGTCCTCGGTGTAGAGGAAGCCGTACGACACCGGGCCCTGCCAGCCGCCGTCGTACACGGAGTCCTGCCAGGTGTAGCTGGTACCGACGGTGCCACCGCCACCGCCGCCACCGCCACCGCCGCCACCGCCGCCGCCGCCGCCACCGCCACCGCCGCTTCCCTTGCCCTTGCCCTTGCCACCGCTGCTGACCGGGATGCCGCCACGGCACTCGATCAGACCCTGGAGGCACTCGGGCACGGCCAGGCCGGTCGCGTCGGAGAGCGTCGTCGGGTTGTTGTTGGCGTAGGAGTAGCCGTTCAGCGACTGGTGCTGCTCGGTGCTGAACTTCGGGTCGACACTGATGAACTGGCCGATTCCCGGGTCGTACTCACGGGCTGCCACATGGGTCAGACCGGTCGACGAGTCGACCGTCTTGCCCAGGAAGCCCTTGTCCGTCGGCCAGTCGCCGAGGGTGCCACCCCGGGTGTCGCCGAACGGCGACATGCGGCGCTTGCTGAACGCCTGCGTACCGTCGGAGGCGATCGCCAGGTTCTGCGTGCCGTGGTGATCACCGGTCAGGTAGTGGAGCTTGTTCTGCCCGGTCTCGTTGCTGCGCACCGCGACGGCCAGGCCGTCCGACTGGTAGGTGCGCTGCGCCCACGTGGTGCCGTCGGCACGCAGGTGCAGCTCGGTGACGCCCGCGTACAGGACGCGCTCGCCGCCCGAGGTGTTGCGGATGAGCAGACCGCCGTCGGGGTCGTAGATGTAGTCCGTCGACTGCGTGCCCTCGGTGAGCTTGGCGAGCTTGCCCTCCTCCGACCACGTCAGGTTCTGCTCGCCCTTGTCGCCCGGACGCTTGGTGGTGTTGCCGGTGGCGTCGTGGGCGTAGGAGCGGTTCACAGCACCGCAGTTGCCGGCGGTGCTGATGCCGGTGAGCGCGTGCTTCCGCGTGCCGGTGTAGCAGTAGGTGTCGGTCGTGGTCCCGCCGGAGGTGTGCTTGGCCTCCGTTACCCGCTGGCCGGCGGCGTTGTAGGTGTAGCCGGTCCAGTAGGGCGCCGGGCCCGACAGGCTGCTCGCGCTGCGTGTGGTGGCGCAGTCCTGCGAGGCGGGCGTCCACGCCTCCGTCAGACGCCGGTGGCCGTCGTAGGCGAAGCACTGGGTCTCCGCCTGGCTCTGGCCGCCGAGCAGCGTCGGGTCCGCGATGGACGTGACGTTCCCGGTCTGGTCGTAGGAGAAGTTGAGGTCCTGCAGCATGTACGGGTGTGTCTGGTCCGTGACATGGCTGCGGGTCAGCCGTCCGGTGCCCTCCTCGTAGGTGTTGGTGACGTACACCTTCTTGTGGGCCTCGGTGTTCGCCGTGCCCAGGACGAGCTGTTGGGCCTGGCCCGTCGCCGAGTAGTCGGCGTCGAGCAGGTATCCGGTCGCTCCGCTGATCGAGGTGACCTGGCCGGTCGGCGTGTAGTCGAAGTCGATGATCTCCGACGGGAGACCGCCGAGCGCCGGCTCCTCGGTGTTCTTGACCGTTCCGTCGAGCCCGTACTGGCTGCCGTACTCGATGACCGACGGGGCGCCCGCCTTGACGAGGGGGTCGGAGGCCGGAAGCTCCAGTCTGGTCCTGACCGGGGAGGACAGGGTGTCGTACTCGACGACCGTGCTGGTGTAGGCGGCGCCGTTCTTGCCGCCCACGTAGCGGATCGTCGCGCCGGGCTTGCCCTTGAGGACGGTGTCGTAGGTGCGCGCCGTGAGCTGGTTGTCGTCGGTCTTCGAACCCGCCCAGGTGCCGATGACCCGGCCCAGCGTGTCGTAGTCGGTGAGGATGGACTTGCCGCGCGCGTCCGTGGTCTTCACGACCCGGTCGAGCACGTCGTACGTGTTGGACGTCGCGCCCTTGTCCGGGTCGCCGACCGCGGTCTCACGGCCGAACAGGTCGTAGCCGTAGGTCCACTGGGCGCCGTCGGGCCCGGTGACGGAGGTCTTCTTGCCGTCGGGCGCGTAGGCGAACTTCTCGGCGGTGTGGGCGGCACCGATCCCGCCGCCGTACTGGACGTCCGCCGGGTCGGGGCCCGCGTACTCGCGGGTCTCGACCGTACGGCCGCGCGCGTCGGTGATGGTGCGCTTACCCACGCCGCCGGCCACGTCGGCCGTCGCGGTCGAGTCACCGGTGTAGGTGGTGGTCTTCGTCCACTTCTTCACGCCGTACGTGAGCAGCGAGTTGCTGATCTCGCGTCCGGCGCCGTCGAAGACGACGGCCGACTGCTTGGGCGCCTCACCGTATTCGGCACGGGTGTAGGTGCCGTTGGGGCCGGTGGTGTCGTCGAAGATGTCGGTGAAGGTCTCGTAGGTCTTGCCCCGGCTGTCGTACCGGGTGTCGGTCAGCAGTCGGCCGCCGAGCGGACTCGGCGCCTGCGTCTGGAGCGGGCGCAGCAGCGCGTCGTAGATCTTGTACTCGGTGGAGTACGTCTCGCCGTCGGCGTTCAGCGTGGAGGTGCCCACCGCGGACGGCTTGTCGTTGGAGATGCCGTAGGAGAACTTCTTGTTCGGTGAAAGGCCGGCGGCCTTGCTCCGGTTGGGCTGCCAGACGGCTGTCAGGCGGCCCAGGCCGTCGTAGGTCAGTTCGGTCTTCTTGAGGTTCTTGTCGTACGTGGTGACCGGCTGGCCGCGCAGCGGGTCGATGTTGCTGAGGCCCTTGTGGCCGGCCGCGTCGGTCGTGATCGTCTTGGTCAGCGGACCGGCGGCGGCCGGGGTGTAGGCGGTGCTGGAGACCTGTCCCTTGGCGTCCTTCGTGGTCAGGGGCCGGCCCAGGCTGTCGTAGGTGGTGACCTCCGTGGTCTGCCAGCCCGCGGGGTGGCGCTCACCGCCGGCGTCGACGGAGGCCGGGTAGCCGGTGGCCCGGCCCTCCCAGGTCGCCGCGCCGTCCGTCGGTGTCTGGTCCGCGGTCCAGCCGGTGACACCGGTCTTGTCGTAGACGGTGGCGGTGTCGGAGACCACGTCCCCGCGGGTCGCGGAGTTCGCCGGCAGGCTCAGGTCCTTCTCGGCGACCGAGCACGCCTCGGCCACCGTGCGGGTGCGGGAGACGAGACTGGTGATGCCCTCACCCGCGTTGCGCGCGTACCAGGTGCGGGTGCAGGTCTCGTCACCGCTCTTGGCGACGTCGCCGTGCTCGGTCTTGCTGCTCTCCATGCCGTACGCGTCGAACGCGGTCTCGACGGCGGTGGAGCGCCATGTCTTCGGGACGGTCAGATAGGTGTAGTCGGTCGTCTTCTTGGTCCGGACGAACCGCGCGACGCGGTCGCCCGCGTCCGGGACGTCCTGCCGCGCGGTCTCCTTGGACCAGGGGTCGTTGACCGTGGCGCTGATCGCCGTGGAGCCGTTGTACGTGACCTTCTGGCGCAGCGTGCCGCCGTACTGCTCGCTGTCGGTGACGGACGCCACGCCGAGGTCCGGCGCGGCGAGCGGGGCGACGGTCACGGAACGGGTGGTGCCGTCCTTCTTCTTGTCGCCGTCCATTCCCTGCATGTACAGGGAGACGCTCTTGGAACGGGTGGTGTCCTTGGCGCCGCCCAGGACGGTCACCTCGCGGTAGCCGCGCCAGTCGGACCAGGTCCGCTCGTCCTTGGGCGTCATCGGCTCGTCGCTGTACCGCCAGGCGGCACCGCCGTACACGTACTCGTTCTCGACGACGTCGTTCTGGCCCGCCGGGTCCGAGAGGGTGACCGCCAGGACCCGGTACTTGTGGAACCAGTCGACCGACGCCTCCTCGGCGCCGTTGATGTTCCAGTACTGCGGGTAGCAGTTGCGGGTGTTGGTGTCCTCGGCCGCACCGATCACCGCACTGCGTACGCACTCGGGCGAGGAGAGCGTGACGGTGGTGATGCCGCCGGTCTCGGACGTGATCGTCGAGATACGGGGACGGGTCAGCGGAAGGATGTCATCCGTCGCGTCGACCCGGTTCGGGCGCATCTGGTACGTGAACGAGATGGGGTCGAGGGTGATGTCCGTCCCGGTCCGGCCCGTTCGCTGGAGCGACTTGAGCGTCAGAACCTGGTCCGAGGTGTCACCGATGTCGCCGCCGTCGAGGTACTGCTGGGCCAGTTTCCAGGAGTCGACGGCCTGGTACGCGGATGCCGCGGCGGACCACACATGGGTGTCGACACCCGTCAGCCGCTTGCGGCTGAAGAAGGAGGGCGCCGAGGCGTTGCACTCGTCGTCGTCCTTGGAGCAGATGGCGTTGAAGGGGACGTCCGGCCAGTTGTCGGAGGTGTCCTTCGTCAGCGACGAGCAGTCCGAGGCAGTGCAGCGCTCGGCGTACGTGAAGGTGACCTTGGCGTCGGCGTCGTCCGTGAACAGCGCACCCTCGCGCAGACCGTACTTGATCTCCTTGAGGTGGCCGCCGCGGACGTAGGAGGCGCTCGCCTTGGTCGCCTTGTTCTTCTTGTAGTAGTTGGTCTCCTTGGCGTACCAGTAGGTGGCGGCGTTGCCGTGCGTGTCCACGACGTAGTCGAGGTTCCACCGCCAGGCCTGGGTCAGGGACCGGTCGGCGAAGCTGCTGCCCTCCGAGTAGCCGGGTTCGCCGGAGTCGTCACCGAAGACCGGGGCGGTCCAGGCCGAGTTGGTGCGCTGATCGGTTGCACCGGCCAGCTTGTCCAGGCCGAAGACGTACTTCGTGCCGTCACCGGTGACGACGGTCCAGTGCTCGCCGTTGTCGTCGCCGTTGTCGGCCCCGGTGGAGCGCGTCACCTTGGACGCGTCGTCCCCCTCGAGCCGCCACTCGCCGGAGGCGTCCTTCACCAGCCGGGACGACTTGCCGTTCAGCATCAGCGAGGCGTTGTCGTACTTCCAGCAGCTGTCGTAGATCTCGTCGTGGCCGTCGTCGTCGCACCGGCCGTACGAGCGCTCGATGTACGACTCGGTGATTCCGAAGCCCTCACCGACCGACGTGCTCTGGTTGTTGGTGGTGGCGGTGCGGCCGTCGACGCTGCCGGAGTCGTAGGACAGCGACAGCTCGGGCGCCGGCCCGGCCGCGGCCTCCGGCAGCGTGAAGTCGTACGACCAGGTGAAGGAGCCCGAGCTGCCGCCCGCCTCCCAGGAGGAGGACTCCTTCAGCTCGGTCGCCGAGTAGTCACCGGTGCCCGCGGGCGACTCGCCCGAGCCGTCCGCCGTGACGGCGAGCACCGCGGCGCCGGAGGCTACCGCGGCCCGGGCCAGCTGCGTCGACATCCCGGCGGTGTCCGCCGACCGGGGCAGTGCGACGGACGCCGAGACGGACTGGCCCAGGATGTCGTTGTCCGACTTCAGGGGCGTCTGCTCGCGGCATTCGGGCTTCTCGGGGGTCGTCAGCACACAGGCGGGCAGCTGCACCAACCGCAGCCGCTGCGCCCAGCCGCCACCGACGGCGCCGGCGAAGCCGCTGTAGTCGACAGTGACCTGTGCCGGACCCGCACTGTCAGCCGCCGCTGTCAGCAGGACGCCGGTGACTCCGGCCCGGCCTGCTGCCTTCTGGTCCAGGACGGTGACGCGGACCTCGCCTGCCGCCGTCGGGGCTTTCGCACCGGCGGCCGCTTTCGCGCCGCTCCTGCGGTCGGTCCTGGCCTCCGCGACCGTCACCGGTACGCCGCCGGCCTTGGCGGTCGCCGCGGCCCGCCCGCCGACCTTGACGGTCGCGGTGCCGGACTTCGGCCAGCTGACGTGCCGCTCGGCCTCGGCCCGTTCGGCCTGGTCCGCGTTGGTCTTCTTCTCCTTGGCGACCCTGTCCCTGGCCTTCTTCGCGCCGGGACCGTCGATCGCTCTGACCTTGCTGACACGCTGCTCCGGCACATCCGGCCGGCCGAGTCCCTCGGCACGGTCGTCGGCCGACGCGGACGGCGCGAGGCCGAACGGCGCGGCTATCGCCAACGCCAGAGAGGAGATCAGCAAACGGCCCGTGTGCCGGCGTACCGGCCCGGACCGTCTGCCGGATTTACGCATGCCTGATGACATCAGTACAGCCCACCCCTGATTTTTTGGAAGAAACCCGAAGGTGCCGGTGCGGGCCCGCTGGGCGGCGCGGCTGCAGGGCTCGCCCCTGATGTCGACCGCCGCGGCCTTCG
>NZ_JBEXRZ010000275.1:0-8318 GCF_040613325.1 Streptomyces sp. NPDC006283
GCTGAGGTCACAGATTCATTCTCCCGTACCGTGTGCCCGCGGCGACCAGGAGGAACGTCACGGTCACCACCGACGCGGCCAGGGCGGGGGGCCAGCCGCAGCGGCGCAGGAAACGGGCCAGGGGCGGACCGCCGTTGCCTTTGGGGCGGCCTCTCGTTTGGATCATGCCGGGCCTGATCCAAGCGGCAGACCCTAGTCCCAGAACTCGCCGTCGTGCGGGAGTGCGGCGAAGTGTCCGGGGTCGTGGGACAGGAAGACCCGTACGCCGGCGCGGTCGAGGGCGCGCAGAGTCCCGAAGGTCAGCAGCTTCTCCTGGACGTTCCAGTCGCTCACCATCGGGATGTCGCGGTCCACGGATTCCTTCAGATGTGCCGCGTCCCCCATGAGCCCGATCCGCCCGTGTTGGGGGAGGTCGAGGATCATCCCCTGATGCCCGGGTGTGTGTCCGCCGGTCCGCAGCAGTCGCACGGTGCCGTCGTGGAAGAGGTCCGTGTCCCCGGACAGCTCCAGGAAGTCGAAATCGCGGCAGTCCCGGTAGTCGCGGAAGGCGTAACCGCGTGCCGTCCAGCGGTCGGGCCACCAGGCGTGGCGGAGTTCGTCGTGCTGCGCCACGTGAATGGCGTCCGGGAAGTAGCTCATCCCGCCCGCGTGGTCGAGGTGCAGATGGGAGTAGACGACATACTTCACATCGGCCGTGCGGTGGCCGAGCCGCTCCAGCTGTCTGTCGATCGCGTGCTCCCGGGTGAAGCCTGCCGCGCCGTACTTCTCCCGCAGGCCGGGGCCCCAGTAGTCCTCCGCCGCCTCCGGGTCGGCCACCCGGTGGTTGATGCCGGTGTCGAAAAGGATCAGTCCGTGCGTGGTGTGCTCGACGACGGCGACGGTGGACGGCACGGTGACGGTGCCCGTTGCCCCGTGCATCAGATCGCCCCGCGACATGGTGAAGGGGCCTGCGTCCACGGTCGTCAGGCGCAGTCTCGGGGTCATGCGTTTCTCCCTGTGCCTCGGCTGGGGTTCACGCAGACCCAACGAACGTGCGCTGTCGCGGAAACGCGCGGTGCGCGGCAGAGGGGAGACGCGGAAACGCGCCCGAGCGCCCGCCCGTGCCGAGGGGTGGCAGGGGCGGGCGCGCTCGTGCGGCGCTCCGGCGCAGTGGGTCAGGCGGCCTTGATCGCGGAGATGTCGAAGGTCAGCTTCACCTTGTCGCTGACCATCACACCGCCGGCCTCCAGGGCCGCGTTCCAGGTCAGGCCCCAGTCGGAGCGCAGGATTTCGGTGCTGCCCTCGAAGCCGACGCGCTCGCTGCCGTAGACATCGGTGGCCGAGCCCTGGAACTCCAGGTCGATGCTGAGCGGACGCGTCACGTCCTTGATCGTGAGGTCGCCCGTGATCCGGTACGCGTCGCCGCCCAGCTGCTCGGCGCCGGTGGAGCGGAACGTCATCTTCGGGAACTGCTCGGCGTCGAAGAAGTCGCCGCTGCGCAGGTGGGCGTCGCGGTCGGCGATACCCGTGTTGACGGAGGCAATGGCGACGTCGATGGAGGCCGTGGACCGGGCGGGGTCCGTGCCGTCCAGGAACAGCGTGCCCTCGTGCTCGCCGAAGGCGCCGCGGACGTTGGTGACCATGGCGTGGCGGACGGTGAAGCCGATGCTGCTGTGGGCGGGGTCGATGGTGTATTCGCCGGTCAGGGCTGCCAGTGCCGGGTCGACCTGCGGCGTGGTGGCGGCGGTGTCGAGGACCGCGACGTCGGTGTTGCGGCGGTTGAAGAGGCCCATGTCTGCTCCTTGGGGACGGTGCGCCGGGAGCTCCCTGCGCTGTTGTTTAAGCTTCAACGAAATTCACTGTAGACCCATTCCGTACAACATTCAACTTCTCCTGGAGGGTTTCGTCCGAAGCTTCACCCGGAAGACACGTACGCCCTCTGGCGGACGCGCGTAGAACTCGGGCACCATCTGTCTGCTCCACCTGCACAGCCGTCCCACCGGAAGCACGGTCCACAACGGTCACCAGCAGGAGGGTTCCCCCGCCATGAAAATCCGCTCGGTCCTCAGCGCGCTCGCGCTCGTCACCGGCGCGCTCTTCGCCCCCGGCTTCGGCGTACTGGCCACGGCCACCGACGCGCAGGCCGCCACCAAGATCAGCCACTCCACGGCGACGTCGATGTTCCGCTCGTCCGGGATCACCTGGTCCTCGTCGGGCGGCTGCTCGAACCGCAACAACCCGACCTGTACGTCCTTCGAGCAGCTCAACCTCGCCACGGCGAAGGGAGCGCAGACCCTCAAGAGCGCCAGCGGCTGTGCCCTCAACATCACCGGTGGCACCGAGACCGGTCACGCGGGCGGCACGTACTCGCACTGGAACGGCTACAAGCTCGACTTCTCCAAGTACACGTGCGTCGGCAACTACATCAAGAACAGCTTCACCTACATCGGCGTCCGCGGAGACGGCGCGCCCCAGTGGAGGTCCGGCTCCGGCAACATCTACGCGGACGAGGGCAATCACTGGGACGTGACGTACTACAACTGCGGCGGCTGCTGATCCGCGTCAGTGCCGGCACGGCGACGTGCGGGCGTCCGGCCCCCCGGACCGGACGCCCGCACGGGCATCAAGGGATACGTACGATCAGGACCCGACGCTCACCGTGAAGCGCCTCGGATTCCCGTCGTGCGCCGCGCCGGAGACGTCCGGCTGCCCGTCCGGCCGGACGTCGTCGTACGGGAAGGCGTACCCGATCGGGGAGTTGGCGTGGACGACGCGCGACCAGTGGTTCGTCGACGGGTCGCGGTAGTAGTCGGCCGCGGTCGCGCCGTTCGGCTGGTCCGGGTGGGTCAGCAGGGTGGTCCGGTTGAACGCCGCCGAGACCCGGGCCAGCAGGGCCTTCTTGTCGTCCGGGTCGTTCGGGTTGTTGGCGAACGGACCGTGGTTGCAGGTGAAGATGTCCCGTGACGACGGCCTGGCGAAGGTGTGGCCGCCCTGGAAGCTCAGTACGTCACCGCTCACCCGCCCGGTGCGCACGCCTCGCCCGCCCTGCAGGTCGACACGGAGATCCTCCGCGCGGTACTTGTCCCACACCCGGTCGACGTACGCGTCGAAGACGTCACGGAAGGGCATCTCGGCGGGGCGGTCGAAGTAGGGCGCCATCAGCGTCTGTGGCGAGATCGCCCGCAGGACCCTGCCGTCGCCGCCCCGGATCACCAGCTTGTCCCACGGCTGCCCGTCCCGGCCGGCCTGGGCGGTCAGATCGGCCGCGATCTTCTCCAGCGCGCCGTCGGGGAGCGGGGCGACGGAGTGGGTCGCGTCGCCGCTGAGCGTGAGGCCGATGGGCAGTGCCGTCACCAGGTCGACGTACTGATGTTGGCGTACAGCTGCGCGGAGTTGAAGGTGAACTCGCAGAACGACCAGATGCGGCCGTAGTTGGGGTCGGCCGGTGTGGCGAAGGCCGGTTCCACCAGGGCGGGGCCGGGGTTGACGAAGAAGTCCAGCTTGTTGTCGCGGACGAAGTAGACCCGTGCGCCGAACATCCGGGGCAGCGTCAGGACGACCGGGCCCTCGCCGGCGGCGCGCAGCGGGATGGAGCAGTCGACGCCCAGAGGGGTCTGCGGCGCGGAAGGGGAGGACGGTTTGTGGACACTGCCGTCGGCGCGCAGCAGTACCCAGTCGCCGGTGCCGTCCTCGTGGCCGGTGACGTACGCGTGGACCGTGCCGGGCAGGGACTTGTTCTCCAGGGCCAGTTCGCAGGTGGCGGGCGCGGCGCCCGCATCGGGGCTGAGAGCGCTTCCCCAGGCGGGGTAGGTGAGCGCTGTAGCGGTGGCGGCAGCGCCGGTCAGGAACATGCGGCGGGATATCACGGAATGAACTCCTGCTGTCGTGGGGGAATTCCCACTCTCGCGACGGGTGAGGCAGTCGTCAAGAGTTGTGACTGAGAGCGCTCTCAATTCGCCGGTACTTTCACAAGTCACCGTCTCCGGAGCGCGACTTGGACTAACGCTCGGCGGTTGTTGGACTGCAGGACGCGGCCGTCACCGACTTTGTTGACGCCGTGGAGAACGGACGACTACTCAGTCCCCATGCCTCGTAGACACCGTGCGGCCTGCGCGCTGGCCGTCGCCTCCTGTGCCGTGTTCACCCTGGCCGGGCCCGCACACCCGGCTACACCGGCCGACGGGCCCGGAGCCGTGTCGGCGTCCGGCGCCGGGCCCGTCATCAACTCCGGCCGGCTCTCGGTCGGCGTCGCCGACGACTTCCCCCGCGTCCTGTCGTACACCGACCGCGCGTCCGGCGCCTCGCTGCTCGGCAGCACCGCCCCCGTCACCGAAGTCACCCTCAACGGCACGCCGTACGAGGTCCGTATCGACGCCCCGCCCCATGTCGGGCGGTCGGCCGCGCGCTACACCCTCGTCTTCCCGGAGCTGCCCGGCGTCGAGATGGACACCGTCCTGTCGGTCTCCGGCAGTGCCGTGACGTTCAAGGTCACCGCCGTGCGCGACAGCGACGCCTTCCGGGTCGGCACGATCGACATACCGGGTCACGACCTGGTGTCCGTCGGCAGTCCGGAGCAGGGCGCGGCTACCGCGTTCACCCGGCTCGACCCCGACTCGACGCGGACTGCGGACCTCTTCACGGACGTCACCGCCGCCACCCCCGCCGACGCGGCCCCGGTGGGCGCCTCGTACGCCATCGTCAACACCGCCGAGCTCGCCGCCGCCGTCGAGTCCAATTCCTCCTACGACAGGCCCAGCGGTCCGACCGGCGGCGACGACGCCCGTTTCTGGCACCGGGCGACGAAGGGCGCGGACGGCTCCACGCGCGTGGGCGTCTGGTCGGGCCAGTGGACGTACCGCGGGGCCGGCGCACCGAAGCCGGAGAGCGGCGACAACCTGCCCTGGGCGAAGGTCGTGGTCACGCCCGACGCCAACGGCGACGGACACGTCGACTGGCAGGACGGTGCCATCGCCTTCCGCTCCATCGGCATCACCGCACCCGGCAGCAAGGACACCGCGGACCGGGTCGTCACCCACATCCCGTTCAACTTCGCCAGCCAGGCCACCCATCCCTTCCTGCGCACCCTCGACGACGTCAAACGCATCTCGCTCGCGACCGACGGGCTCGGCCAGCTGGCCGTGCTCAAGGGCTACGGCTCGGAGGGCCACGACTCGGCCCACCCGGACTACGGCGGCAACTACAACAAGCGCGCCGGCGGCCTCACCGACCTCAACAAGCTCCTCGAGGCCGGCGAGAAGTGGGGCGCGACCTTCGGCGTGCACGTCAACGCCACCGAGTCGTACCCGGAGGCGAACGCCTTCGACGAGAAGCTCGTCGACAAGACGAAGCCGGGCTGGAACTGGCTCAACCAGAGCTACTACATCGACCAGCGCCGCGACATCAACAGCGGCGACCTGGCCCGCCGCTTCCGGCAGCTGCGCGACGAGACACACCGCAATCTGAACTTCCTCTACATCGACGTCTACTACTCGCACGGCTGGATCGCCGACAAGACGGTGCAGGCGGTCCAGGAGCAGGGCTGGAACGTCGGCACGGAATGGTCCGACAAGTTCGAGCGGGCGTCGCTGTGGTCCCACTGGGCCAACGACCTCGACTACGGCGGCGTCACCAACAAGGGCCTCAACTCACAGATCATCCGCTTCATCCGCAACGGCGAGAAGGACATCTGGAACAACCACCCGGTCCTCGGCCAGAGTGCCCTCGAGGACTTCGAGGGCTGGACCGGCGAGACCGACTGGAACGCCTTCTACGACAACGTCTGGCAGCGCGACCTGCCCGCCAAATACCTCCAGCAGGAACGGATCACCCGCTGGGACGGCAACGACATCCGCTTCACCGGCGGCCTGCGCGGCACCGTGGAGGACGGCCGCCGCACCTTCTACGACCACGGCCGCAAGGTCCTGGACAAAGACCGCTACCTGCTGCCGTGGGACGGAGGCAGGAAGCTGTACCACTACAACAAGGCCGGTGGCACGACGAGTTGGGCCGTGACCGGCGACGGCGCGTACACCGTGCACAAGCTCACCGACAACGGCCGGGTGAAGACCGGCACCGTACGCCCCAAGGACGGCAGGATCACGCTCACCGCGACCGCCGGACAGCCGTACGTGATCTACCCCGACGACGCCCCCGCGCTGCGTGACGCCCGCTGGGGCGAGGGCGGCCCGGTCGCCGACCCCGGTTTCAACGACGCGGACCTCGGCGCCTGGAGCCGGCAGGGCAGGGTCGGCCGGGACACCGACGACCAGGGCCGCAACAGCGGCGCTCTCGACGGCCCCACCACCTCCGCCGTCTCGCAGCGCATCAAGGGCCTCGAGGAGGGCGAGCGGTACACCGCTTCCGCATGGATCGAGGTAGAGCCCGGCGCCTCCCGCCGTACGACCCTGTCCATCGGCGGCCAGACCGTGGCCGTCGAACGCTCCACCGCCAAGAACCACGTCGCCGCCTCCGACTGGCACGGCACGTACTTCCAGCGCGCCAAGGTCGGCTTCACCGCGCCGAAAGGCGCGACGACGCTGAAGATCGAGGCCGCGGCCGGCAACGACGCCCGGGTGCGGATCGACGACGTGCGCATCGTCGCCAACGCGCCCGCCACCAGGCCCGGAGCGCTCGTCCACGAGGACTTCGAGGCCGTCGACCAGGGCTGGGGCCCCTTCCTCAAAGGCGACGCGGGCGGTGCCACCGACCCACGCACCCATGTGAGCCAACTGCACGCCCCCTACACCCAGGCCGGCTGGAACGGGAAACCGACCGACGACGTCCTCGGCGGCAAGGAGTCCCTCAAGGCCCACGACGAGAACACCGGCCTGGTGTACCGCACCGCGCCCTGGACCGTGCCCATGAAGGACGGGCACAGCTACCGGGTGGAGTTCGACTACCAGTCCAGCCACGCCGGCGCCTACGAGTGGGTCACCGGCTACGACCGGGCCACCGGCGGCTCCGTCGAGCACCGCCGCACACCCGTCGGACAGCAGCGCTCCACCGGCCACTTCTCCGAGACCGTGACCGCGGGCTGCGGCGACACCTGGACGGGGCTGCGCAAGCGCGGCGCCGCTCCGGACGGTGCGGACTTCGTGCTGGACGCCTTCACGGTCACCGACCTCGGTCCGGCCGCGGAGCGGACCGCCTGCGGCACGCTCGGCGTGACCGCCCCGCCCAGCCTCGAACCGGGCGAGAAGAACGAGGTCGAGGCCGTCTTCACCAACGACGAGACCACCGCCGCCGGCGGCGTGGAGCTGGACCTTCAACTGCCCGAGGGGTGGAAGGCGGAGCCGGCCGGCCCGGTGTCCTTCGAGACCGTCGCACCCGGCGCGAAGGCAACGGGCACATGGCACGTCACACCGCCCGCCGACGCCGAGTACCGCGCGTACTCCATCGGCTCGACGGCCGCGTACACCGTGGCCGGCTCGGCGCGGAAGCTCACCGCCGCCACTTCTGTCCGCACCCTTCCGCCGCCGCCGGCCGGTGACGCCTTTGCGAGCGACCTCGACTGGACGTCCGCCGAGAACGGGTGGGGCCCGGTCGAGCGCGACCTGTCCAACGGCGAGACCGGCACCGGTGACGGCAGCCCACTCAGGATCGGGGGAGTGACCTACGACAAGGGCCTCGGCAGCCACGCACCGGCGAAGGTCCGGTACTACCTGGGCGGGAAGTGCACGTCCTTCACCGCGGACGTGGGCGTGGACGATGTCCAGACGTCGCGCGGGAGCGTGCGTTTCAGCGTCCTGGCCGACGGCTCGGAAAAAGCCGTCTCCCCGGTGCTGAAGGCCACGGACGCCGCCTGGCCGCTGACCGCGGACGTCACCGGCGCCGACTACGTCGAGCTGATCGTCGGCGACGGCGGTGACGGCAACGGCAACGATCACGCCGACTGGGGCGACGCCCGCTTCCACTGCGGGAGCTGAGCGTCTCCGGCGGGGCGAGCGGAGCGTCTTCGGCGGGGGCTGAGCGTCTCCGGCGGGCGGCCCGGTACCGTGGGCCGCCCGCCGGATTAACCCGACCGGCGTAGGCGGCGTGTCCGGCCTGTGAGGTGGCTCTCAGCCGACGTGCTTGTCGGACCCCCACAAAGAGGAACAGGCCTGAGCTGGTGGTTGGCGCTCTGTGCGGAAAGGTTCTGTCAGAGGCCGACAGGAGAACGGGCGCGAGACTGTACAGAGTCGACGGCAGGGTTTTCTTGGTCGGATCCGTAGGGTCGATGCATGACCGTTTTGGACGAGACCACCAGCGAGCCGACCGACGCCCGGGGGCGGGTGGCCGAGCTGCAGGCGCTGCGCGAGCAGGCGGTGCGCGGGCCCAGTGAGAAGGCGACGAAGGCGCAG
>NZ_JBEXRZ010000276.1:0-8287 GCF_040613325.1 Streptomyces sp. NPDC006283
GGCCGGCGCCCATGTCACGGTCCGGATCCGCCTCGGTGAGGACGACCTGCACGTGGTCACCGCCGGTCGCGCGGTCATCGCCCACCACCGCCGGGCACCGGATGGCGCGGGGCAGACCGTTCGGGACTCCGGGCACGTTGTTGCCCTCGAACGAGCCGTTCTCGCTTCGTTCTCCGACAAGGCCCCCTGCCGCACCAAGGTCCGTCGGCCCCCGTCAGCTGCGGCCCAGGCGGAAGCCGAGAAGCTTCGCGGCCGGCCTGAATCGGACGTCGCGAACCGGGTCGTGATCGACCTGTCTCACTACGCCGCCGTCGCCGACCGGCTGCGGCAGGCCCCCACCCACGAAGACCAGGAGTGTGAGAGTGAGTGACGCCATGCCGATGAGCCAGGCCCGCCGCTACCAGCAGCTGCGGTGCCACCTGTCCTATCTGAAGCTCAATGACGCCGCCGAAGCCCTTCCCCACGTCCTGGACCAGGCCCGCGCCGAGCGGATGACCCTCACCACCGCGCTGATGAAACTCCTTGAGATCGAGGTCGAGGCGACGGAAGCACGCAAACTCTCCTCCCGGCTGAGGTTCGCCTGCCTGCCGGAACCCTGGACCCTGAACGACTTCGACTTCGCCGCCCAGCCCGGCGTCGACGAGAAACTCATCCGCGACCTGGCCACCCTGAGGTTCCTCGACAACGCCTCCAACGTCCTGCTGGTCGGCCCGCCCGGCGTCGGCAAGACGATGCTGGCCGTCGCACTCGCCCGCTCCGCGGTCGATGCCGGCCACCGCGTCTACTTCACCACCGCAGCCGAACTCGCCGCCAAGTGCCACAAGGCCGCACTCGAAGGCCGCTGGTCGAGCATCATGAGGTTCTTCGCCGGACCCCGCCTGCTAGTGATCGACGAACTCGGCTGTGCGCCACGAGGCGCTGATGGATCTCGCGGGATGAGAGGCCCGCCGCCGGTCCTCGCAGGGACCGGTTGAAGCTGGAGGCAGGCTGAACCCCGGGTTGGGGGTGAGGCCGGAAGCAGCCTCGACGACGTAGGGGCGGACCGACACCACCAGACGGTTCGTGCCCGCAAGCGAAGACGGAATGGGTGCAAGGAAACTGAACCAGTGGTTGACGTCCCGTGAGTCGTCAGCGGCCTGCCGAACCTGGTGGATGGGCCGCTTTGCAGTGCTGGAGAGTGCTCTATCCGATGGCCTCTCCTCTTTCGGCGTCTTTAGCCTATGGGCGTCGAAAGGCCCGGACCAATACTGCGATCTGCGGTCCGTGGCGATGCTGCCGGGGTATAGCTGGGCACCGAAGCCGTCACAGAGATCCTCAGTGAACGTGGGAAGCGACCTGGCATCGCCCTTCCCGTCCGGCAGCCGGCCGGGCGGCGGGCAGGCGCAATGCCCGCTGATGACGCCAGATCGTGGCGGAGTCGCCGTAGTACTCGGAGGCCGGGAAAGCCGATCACATGGGGAAGGGCGACAGCGTGATGGCAGCAGGGCTGCTGTCGGGGAGGAACGTTGTTGAATAACGACGCGCCGTCGACAATCTGGCCGGGCAGTATGACGGCCGCGCGACGGGTACTCGATCATCAGATCAAGCTGCACCGATGGGCAAGGAACGAGCCGGATCGCCGGTTCGATGATGTATTCAACCTGATCTGCGACCGGGCTACTTTGGTGGTGGCCTGGGAGCGGGTGTCTGGCAACCGGGGTGCCAGGACAGCAGGTGTGGATGCGGTCACCCGCTTCCACATCGAGGAACGTCATGGAGTGATTCCGTTCCTTGAGGAGCTTCGCTCCTCGCTCAAGGACGGGTCCTTCACTGCACTACCAGTCAAGCAGGCGGTGATTCCCAAGAAGAACGGCAAGGTCCGTTACTTGGGCATCCCGACACTGCGGGACCGCGTCGCGCAGATGGCCCTCAAGCTGGTCCTGGAGCCGATTTTCGAGGCCGATTTCTACCCGTCCAGCTACGGGTATCGGCCCGGACGGCGGGCCCAGGATGCCATCGCCGAAATCCACCGCTTCACCAGCAAGCCGTCGACCTACGAATGGGTCCTCGAGGGCGACATCAAGGCTTGCTTCGACAACGTCGACCATCACGTCCTGATGGACTTGGTGGCCGAACGCATCAAGGACCGCAAGGTCCTGCGGCTGGTCAGCGCGTTTCTGCGGGCCGGAGTTGTCGAGCTGCACGGTGGATTCGCGGAGACCCTCACGGGCACTCCGCAAGGAGGAGTCGCCTCTCCGCTGTTGGCCAACATCTATCTCTCGGTCCTGGACCGGAATTTCTCGCGGATCTGGGACCTTGAGATGTCCCCGCCCTGGCGTCGGCAGTATCGACGCCGAATGGGGCGGCCGAACTTCCGGCTGGTGCGTTACGCCGACGACTTTGTCGTGCTCGTGCACGGCACCAAGCCCGAGGCCGAGATGCTCAAGACGGAGATCGGTGAACTGCTGGCCCGCAAGCTGAGGATGACTCTCTCGGTCGAGAAGACCCACATCACCCACATCGACGACGGCTTCGTCTTCCTGGGCTTCCACATCCAGCGAAGGCCCTTTGGCGACGGCCGCCGTGTCGTGCTCACCATCCCGTCCAAGCCCGCCTTGGCGTCGGTGATGCACAAGATCAAGAAACTGACGGGGCGAAGCACGACGTCGCTCTCGTTGGAGGAGGTGCTGCGGTCGGTCAACCCCGTCCTTCGGGGCTGGGCTGCCTATTTCCGCTACGGCGCATCGAAGAGAACGTTCTCCTACCTCGGCTGGTACGCGTGGTGGAGGCTGGTCCTCTGGATTCGCTACAAGCACCCCCATCTGACCTGGAAACAGTTGCGGCGCCGCTACTACGGGGCGGACCGCATCACGGAGGGCGGGATCATCCTCTACAACCCGGCGAAGATGCGGGTCCAGCGATACACGTTTCGTGGAGCGCAGATCAGCACGCCATACAATATCGACGAGGTCGATCCCGACGGAGCACGTTTCCGCCGGACGAACCACGACGATGTGGCCTTCGTCGGCCAGGTCAGCGAATACCTCGCCTGATCCAGCGGATCACGTGGAGAGCCGGATGCTCGGCCAACGGGCACGTCCGGTTCGGCGGGCGGGGACGGGAAAACCGGCACTGGAAACAGTGCACGGCGTCTCGTCCCCGACCCAACACATGGAATTCGACCGGCACGGCGCCGAACTTCTCTTCCAGGTCCTGACCGAGCGTGAGGAGAAGAACAGCGTCGCGATCGCCTCCAACGAGTCGTTCGGCGGCTGGACCAAGACCTTCACCGACCCCCGCCTCTGCGCGGCCATCGTCGACCGGCTGACGTTCAACGGCACCATCATCGAGACCGGCACCGACTCTTACCGCCTCGCCAGCACCCGGGCCCGAGCTGAGGAGCCGGCCAAGGCCGGCTGACGTCTGCCACTGCCTGTCTCGACGGCCTGCCGCCCTGATGGGCGGCTGGCCGGCCCGCCGAAGCCGTCCTGAGCATGCCCGGCATCGGCACCCTGCTCGGGGCCGAGTTCATCGCCTTGACCGGCGGGGACATGGACGTTTTCGGCAGCCCCGACCGGCTCGTCGGCGTCGCGGGCCTCGCTCCCGTTCCCAGAGATTCCGGGAAGGTCAGCGGACAACCTGCGCAGCCGCACCGTTACAACCGCTGACTCCTGCGGCTCTTCTACCTCTTCGCCCAGGTCGCAGCCCGCTGCTGCCCAGTCTGGAAGACCTTTTACGATCGCAAGAGAAGCGAGGGGAAGAACCACAAACAGGCCGTCCTTGCCCTCGCCCGCCGACGCCTGAACGTGCTCTGGGCTCTGATACGAGACCATCGGACGTTCGAGGTCACCCCACCTTCACACACCGTCACAGCGACACCCTGACGCGACCACGAATTGTCACCCCCCGGCTTGACAACCTGATTGGGAATCACAGTCGTAGAAGTCCCGACCGGCCGTCCGACCAGCCATTCAGCATTCCCGCACCGCCCCCCCTGCCGCCACAGGGCAGGGGGCCATGTGGCGGTGGTGCAACGTGTTGTCATCTCGCGGCTGGATTGCTACGGTGCTCCGTCCTGATGCCTATCAGATCCGGATCGGATCCGTGTCCCGGGAGGCCGAGCATGCGCGCCCTTGTCGCCGCCGCCATCGGGCTGGCGGCCGCCTTCGCCCTCGTCCTCACCCTCACGTCGATCGGGGCACCGGCCGGCGAGACCTCGCCCGAGCCGCTGCTGACCACCGTCCCCGGACCCAAGAAGTAGGAGGGCGGACCGTGCACCGCAGAGGAGGCCTCTTACTCGTCGCCCTCGCCGTTTTCTTCGCCGTGCTCTCACCGCTGCTGCGCTGGTACGCCTTTCCCCGGCTCGCCAAGATGCCGGCGGGCCATTACCAGGAGATGGTCCTCGAGGCGAAGCCCGCGACACTCCTCGACTACGGCACCTTCGAGGCCGAGGAGGTCGAGAAGGTCACCATCGTGCAGACCCTCAAGGGCAACGTGGAGGAGTCCGAGAGGATCGAACGCACCGTCGGCCGTGACGTCGTCGTCTGGGACTCCCTCTCCTACGTCCAGGGGCCGGACGGAAAGATGGTGTCCCAGATACCCGAGCGCTACATCTTCGACGCGCACACCCAGGAACCCGTGCACGCCACCGGCGAAATGGTCGACGGCGACCCGGTGCGGCGCGAGGGCATCGAGTTCAAGTGGCCGTTCCTCACCGAGAAACGGGACTACCAGTATTTCGACGCCCAAGCGCGCAGGTCCGCCCCGATCCACTACAAGGGCACCCGGCAGTTCCGCGGGCTGGAGGTCTACTACTTCGAGCAAACCATCCCGTGGACCAAGGTGCCGTACCCGAAGAAGATGCCGATCCCCGGCATCGACGCGACCAGGCTGGAGAAGCAGACCGGCACCACTCGCTGGTACACCACCAAGCGGATGTTCTGGGTGGACCCGGTCACCGGCGGTCCCGTGAACGGTGAGGAGATCCACCGGGAGGAGCTGCGCGGCGGCACGCTGCTGGGCGGCCGGGACAAGGTCACCGTATTCGCCGGGCATGTGAAGATGCGCCCGGACTATGTGGACTCCACGGTCGAACTGGTCAAGTCTCAGAGGCAGTTGGTGCTGCTGATGACCTCGTACCTGCCATGGGGCTTCCTGGTCCTGGGCGGTGGACTGCTGGCACTCGCGCTGGTCTTTGAGGCCCGCGGCCGCAGGCCGCAGGCCCGGGCCGCGGAGCGCGAGCCGGAGCCGGTCCCTGACTGACGGCTCACTGCGCCTCCGACCCGCCGGCATCCGATTCAGCTCAGGAATGCTTTTCGGATCTGCTCCGACTCAGCTTCCGGCTTCCCTGCTGAGCCGCACCTTGGTCTGCCGGGTCGGCTCGGCCGTCGACGGGTCCTCGGGCCAGGGATGCTTGGGATAGCGGCCGCGCAACTCGGCCCGTACGGACCGGTATCCGTCCTTCCAGAAGGACGCCAGGTAGGCGGTGACCGTCGCCGGCCGCTCGGCGGGGGAGAGTAGATGCACCAGCACCGGCACGCCCGAGACCATGGGCGTCTCGCGCAGCCCGAACAGCTCCTGGAGCTTCACGGCCAGGACCGGTTGGGCGCCGCCGTACTCCACCCGGATCCGCGAGCCGCTCGGCACCTCGATCCGCTCCTGCGCCAGCTCGTCGAGCCGGGCCGCGTCGCCGCCCGCCCAGGGCAGCAGCCGCTGCAGCGCCTGGCCTGGACACGTCCGAGATCGGCCGTCACCGGGCCCTGGACAGCTCCGGCTCCATCCACTCATCGGTGCGGTTCAGCAGGGCGCTGCGCGAGCGGCTCGCCTTTCTGCACCGGCAGCTGGACGCACCCTCGGATTCAGCGAGTCCCGGACAGGCCGTCTTCGGACGCTAGGGAGAGACCTTCTCCGACGACGACGTCGTCGCAGCCATGATCCGACCGTCTCGTCTATCACGCCGAGGTCCTTACCCCCACCGGCGATTCCTACCGCACCCGCCAACGACGCGAACTCCTCGCCAAGGAGACCGCACACACCGCGGCTGAGCCACACCAGGGCAAATCTGCGGGATCATGGCGTGCTCAATTCTGCGGGAGCATTGACACGGGGCTCTCGGCGTGTCAGCTCCGGGTGCCGGCCGGTGCGGAGCTGCAGCTGCCGTCCGTCCCTCCGCCCTGCTTCGTCCGGGTGGATCCTGGAGAGGTGGCGAGGAGAAATGTGCGGCGGTGCGGTCAGTGCGGATCCCCGTTGCCCCAGGGCAGCAGGCAGTGTGCGGAGTTCTGGTGCGACGCGATTGCGTTGTGGCGGGCCTCGGCCGGCAGGCGGACGTTCAAGGACGCGGCTGACCTGAATGTCAACCCGGAGACTTTGCGGACCTGGGTGCGTGACGCCGGTGCGCCGCCGGCCGATGCCGGAATGTCGCAGGACACCGATGGCGAGCTGGCCCGGCTGCGGACGGAGAACGCCCGGCTGACCAAGGCGGAGAAGGAATGGCAGCTCGAGCGGGAGATCCTGCGCCGTGCAGCCGCCTATTTCGCCCGGGAGATGGAGTGAAGACCGCCGCTTGGGACTTTGTCTCCGCCCACGCCGGGATGTTCGGCATCAAGCGGATATGCCGGGTGCTGGAAGTCTCCCACTCGGGCTACTACCGGTAGACCGCCGGCGCCCAGGCGTGGGCGGAGCGGCAGGCCGCCGAGGACGCCCTCGTCGAGGAGATCCGTGAGATCCACGCCGAACACCGGGGGAACTACGGCGCGCTTCGCATCCATGCCGAACTGCGTGGCTTCGGCCACACGGCCAACCGCAAGCGGGTCGCGAGGCTGATGCGCAAGCATGGCATCGTCGGCCGGCACCTGCGCATGAAGAAGCGCACCACGCTCCCGGACCGGCTCGGGCCACCGGTGGCGGACCTGGTCCAGCGGGACTTCACTGCCGACGCTCTGGACGAGAAGTGGTGCGGCGACATCAGATACGTGCAGGTCGGAGCTGCCTGGCTTTACCTCGCCTGCGTGATCGATATCCCCTCGCGGCGGGTGCTCGGCTGCTCGATGGCCCCGCACATGCGAGCGGGGCTCGGTGCTGCACGAACGCTGCGCCGGCCTCGACGTCCGCAAGACGAAGAAGCGCTGCCGCGGCCTTGTCCCGGCGGCTCTGGATGAGGATGTCGTTGCCATCCTGGTCGACCGCCCGCCACAGGTACTTCCGCTCCCCGTTGATCTTGACGAACACTTCGTCGAGATGCCACTTGTCACCGGGTCGGGGACGGCGGCGGCGTAGGCCTGGCCGAACTTGGCGCACCACCGGCGGACGGTCTCGTGGGAGACGACGACGCCGCGCTGGAGCATCAGCTCCTCCACGTCGCGGAAGCTGAGCAGGAACCGGAAGTACCGCGCAGTGCGAGATCACCTCGACCGGGTACCGATGCCCCTTGTACGACGGCTACGCGCTCTCCACGAAAGGCCCCTCCCAGCCACGACCAACCCGAAGATCATCTCACTCACCGGTCAACGTGACAGCACCCACCGCGCGGCAGGCCCTGGCGGGGCCTGTCCGGGTTAGGCCGGCTTCCCGCCCGCCGGGGCCGGGTCACCGTCCGCGGGCCCGCTCTGACGGCTCGTCACCCGTCACCGCCGAATTCCATCGGCCGCACCGAACACCACGAACAGGAAACCCTCACCCAAAAGCATTAGCCTCGAACGGGTTTCCGTCCGGGGCGAATAAGAAACGCTCGGGATTACACGTTGGATTCCATGGCGGCTTTCACCTTGTTTACGGTCGTTGCGGACCGTCCGGCAAATTTTCCGATGCGGCGCTGTGCCCATTCCCGGCTGAGGCCGTAGCGGATACGGGCGCGGGACTGCCCATCAGTGCGGCGGGCTCGGGCGGGGCGGGCGGCTGCTCCTGGTTTCTGTGGCGCAACAAGGCCCCGCGTTCACGCGCGGTCATGCCGCCCCACACCCCGAACTCGATCCGGTTGTCGAGGGCTTCGGCCAGGCACACCTCTCGTACCGGACACCCGGTACACACACTCTTGACCCGGCTCTGCTGAGCATCGCCGCCGAAAAACTCCTCCGGGTCGACGGCCCGGCACGCAACCTTCTGATCCCCCCAGCGGCCCCACGCGTTGGTCATGTCCTCCCCCCGCCCCGGGTGGCTCGAGAGTTCGTCCTCCAACTGCCGTACGTCCAACTCGACCATGATCTGTGCCAGCTCGTCGAACTGCTCGCCTCCATCCTGGGCAACAAGGTCGCCTTCGGCGTCTCCGGCGTCGGCGAGTACCTCGACCAGATCACGTCGGGCGAGCTGCGGC
>NZ_JBEXRZ010000277.1:0-8205 GCF_040613325.1 Streptomyces sp. NPDC006283
GTCCCTCCGCCGAGCGGGCGGCACCGGCGATCCGGGCCAGCTGCTTGAAGGTCTTCGAGGTCGCCACGATGTGTGCCGGGCCGCCGGGCGTTTGCGCGTGGGCCCCGTGGGGGCGTGCCGGGTGCCCTGTTTCGGGGCCCCGCCCCGAACCCCCGCGCCTCAAACGCCGGCGGGGCTGGAAGTCGCCCCGCGCTGCGACCTCCCGGCGGGGGGCCGGCGGGTGCCCCGCGCCTCGGACTCCCCCGTCAGAACGAGACGTTGTTCTCGCCGGCCAGAGCCGGCAACGCGAGGCGGCGTGGGCCCCCACCGGCCCCCGGCGCCGCGGACGCCGGCGGGGCTGACGTTGCCGGGAGCCGGCGGTTGGCCCGCCGGCTTCGACTGCAGGTCGCCCTGGGCCGCGAACGGACTCCCGGAGGGAAGGTGGTGGAACCGCGGCGGTCCCGGCCCTCGGGGGCAGCACGGTCGCCGCTTCCGCCTCGTCCCGGAACCACGGGCGACGGTGAGCACCGGGTGCGCGAGTACACCGAAGACCGGCATACGGGAGCGGCCCGCCGCCCCTTGTGGGGGTGGCGGGCCGCCGGGAGGGGGAGGCGGCCGGGTCAGGTGATGGAGACGCCGCTGTCGATGCTGATCACCTGGCCCGTCATGCAGTCCTGGTCGAGGAACAGGGACGCGCTGCGGGCCACCTCCTCCACCGTCACGAAGCGCGGGACGGGGGCCTTGTCCTCCATCCCTTCGATCACGCGGTCGGGGAGGTCCTTCGTCATGCCGGTGATCATGAAGCCCGGGGAGAGGGCGTTGACGGTCACCCCGCGCCGGCCGCATTCGGCGGCCAGCGTGCGGGTGAGGCCGATCAGGCCCGCCTTGGAGGCGGAGTACGCCGTCTGTCCGGCCGTGGCGATCAGGCCCGACGGCGAGACCACGTTGATCACACGGCCCCACCTCTGGCGCAGCATGTGCGGGACGGTGACGCGGGCGGTGTGGAACGAGCCGATCAGGTTGGTCTGGATCACCTGGGCCCAGTCCGCCGGGTTCTGCATCGCCATCAGCGCGTCCTTGCGGATGGCGCCGTTGTTGACGAGGACGTCGACGGGGCCGAGGTGCTCCTTGATCTCCTCGTAGAGGGCGGTGACGGCCTCGTAGGAGCCGACGTCGCCGCTCACCACGATCGAGTCGTGGGTGAGTTTGTCCTTCACGGCCAGGGCCGCGTCCTTCGAGCTGTTGTAGTGGACGGCCACCTTGCAGCCCAGCGCGTCCAGTTCGAGGGCCAGCGCCTGGCCGAGGCCTCCCGAGGCGCCGGTGACCAGGGCCACGGGGTGTTCGGGACGGCTGCCCGTCTGCTTGCCGGTGCTCATGTGGTTCCTCCGCCCCATCGCAGCAGGATCGATCCCCAGGTCATGCCCGCGCCGAAGCCGGCCAGCAGGACCAGGTCGCCGTCGTCGACACGGCCTTCGTCGAGTGCCTCGGTCAGCGCGATGGGGATCGACGCGGACGCCGTGTTCCCGTACTTGTGCAGGTTGGCGACCAGGGCCTCGGGTCTCAGGCCGGTGTGGCTGAGGATCGAGTTGATGATCCGGATGTTCGCCTGGTGCGGGATGACGTGGCTGACGTCGGCCGCGTCGACCTTGGCGTTCGTCAGTGTCTCCCGCACCGTGCGTACGGTGTAGCGCACGGCGTTGAGGTAGATCTCGTTGCCGTTGATCTGTGCGTAGTGCAGGCCCTCGCGGACGGTGTCCTCGGTGGTCGGCATCCGGCTGCCGCCGGCCAGGACCTTGAGGCTGCCGGTGCACGAGCCGTCGGCGCCCAGGTTCCAGGCCAGTACGCGGTCCTCGGCCGCGGGGGCCAGGACGACGGCGCCCGCGCCGTCGCCGACGAGGATCGACAGGTCCCGGTCGGCGGGGTTGGCGGTGAGGGTGTGGGTGTCGGAGCCGATCAGCAGGATCGGCCGAGGGTCGATCTTGATGAGGGCCATGGCCTGGACGAGGCCGTAGACGAAGCCGGCGCACTCGGAGTTGACGTCGTGCGCGCTGCCGGCGATGCCCAGTTCGTGGTGGACGAACGCGGACGTCGCCGGCGACGGCTGTTCGGGGGTGGCGGTGGCGACGATCAGGTGGGCGATGTCGCCGCCGGTCAGCCCTGCTTTGTCCAGTGCGCGCCGGCCGGCCTCGACAGCCAGGGAGGCAGTTGTCTGGCCGGGCCCGACGGCCCGCCGCTCAAGGATCCCGCACCGGCTGACGATCCAGTTCTCGTCGACGCCGAAGCGCTGCGCGAGGTCCTTGCTGGAGACCACGCGCTCGGGTACGGCCATGCCCCACCCGGTGATGTCGAAGCCGTTCACAGGCGTCTCCCCTGATCAGGCCTGGGCCGGCACGAGCTGGACGATCCGGTCGTAGACGACGCGCAGGGTGGTCGTGTCGTCGATGTCGGCGAACAGCGACTCGTCGGCCGGGATGTGCGGGTACTGGTTCTGGAACCCGTACAACCACTCCATCAGGTCCAGCGAGTCGACGTCCGCGATGTGCTGGAGCGGCTGGTCCGGGTCGACCTTCTGGGCGCCCGAAACGGCCTCGAGCTGGCCGGCCAGTTCTTCGATGGTGGGCAGCGACATGGAGTTCGGTCCTCTCTCGCAGGGCTTGGCTTGTTCTGGGGGAATCGAAGCGGCAGCCGCGCAAGGTGGGCGCAACAGCGCCGGCCGGCCCGCGTCTTGCACATCTGTTGCGAGCACTTCGCTTTCCTCGTCTCCGACAGCCGCACCCCGACAGGAGTTGAGGAAGAGATGACGACGGTCGCTGACAGGTCGGTCCCCGAGGTCGACGCGATCAGGCACCACTACGAGGTGAGCAACGACTTCTACCGCCTCCTGCTGGGCCCGACGATGATGTACTCGGGCGGCTACTGGGAGGAGGGCGAGGGCCTCACGGAGGCGCTCGACGAGGCCCAGGAGCGCAAGCTCGACCGGTTCGTCGAGCTCGCGGGCGCCGCAGGCAGCCGGCGGGTGCTGGACGTGGGGTGCGGGTGGGGCACGATGCTCAACCGGCTCACCACCGTCCACGGCGTCGAGCAGGCCGTCGGCCTGACGCTCAGCCGCACCCAGGAGGCGTTCATCGCCGGCCTGGACAACCCGCGGATCACCACCCGGGTCGAGTCGTGGGAGGACCACACGACCGACGACCCGTACGACGCGGCGTTCTGCATCAACGCGCTCGAGCACTTCGTGTCCTCGACGCTGCCGCCGCGGGAGCGGACCAAGAAGTACCGGGTGTTCTTCAACAAGGTGGGCGCGGCCCTCAAGCCGGGCGGCCGGTTCGTGCTGCACACCATGACGGCGGAGGCGCTGCCGATGAACCGGCAGCTGCTGGACGACCTGAAGTTCCTGCAGCGCTCGGAGTTCGAGAACTGCCACATCCCGCACCTGCACGAGCTCACGCAGGCCGCGGAGGGGCTGTTCGACGTCGTCGAGATCGTCAACGAGCGCGAGTCGTTCGCCGTCGCCTGCCGTGCCTGGCTGGAGCTGCTGGCCGCGCGCCGTGACGAGGCCGTCGCCCTGGAGGGCGAGGAGGTCGTGGCCCGCTTCGAGCGCTACCTCGACATCTTCGCCTACACGCTCGAGGACAAGTTCTTCAACAACTTCCGCGTCACCATCGCGCGCCGCTGAGGAGGCCCACGTGACGAGCATTCTGGAACCCGCGCGCAGCGACGGGAGTCCTGCGTCCGGCGGGCAGGCGACGGGCGGCGGCCCCACCCGGCATCTGCGCGTCGCGGTCATCGGCAGCGGTTTCTCCGGCCTGGGCATGGCGGTGCGTCTGCTGCAGAAGGGCATCGACGACTTCCTGGTCTTCGAGCGGGCCCACGAGGTCGGCGGCACCTGGCGCGACAACTCCTATCCGGGGGCGGCGTGCGATGTGATGTCGCACCTGTACTCGTTCTCGTTCGCGCAGAACCCGGGCTGGAAGTCCACGTTCGGCAAGCAGGCCGAGCTGTACGAGTACCTGCGGGACGTCGCCGACCGGTTCGGGGTGCGCCCCTACATCCGGTTCGGTCACGAGATGCTCTCGGCCCGCTGGGACGAGACGGCCCGGCGCTGGCATGTGACCACCTCGCAGGGCGACTACACCGCCCAGGTGCTGGTGTCCGGCACCGGCTACCTGTCCGAGCCGGCCGTCCCCGACATCGCGGGCCTGGCCGACTTCGAGGGCACGGTGTTCCACTCCTCGCGCTGGGACCACGGGCACGACCTGGCGGGCCGCAACGTCGCCGTCATCGGCACGGGCGCCTCCGCGATCCAGTTCGTGCCGAAGATCCAGCCCGAGGTGGGGCGTCTGGACCTGTACCAGCGCACGCCGGCGTGGATCGGTCCGAAGAACGACAAGCCGACCAGTGCGCTGCAGTCGAAGCTGCTGCACAACGTGCCCGGCTACCAGAGGTTCCGCCGCAACTTCAACATGTGGGGCCGTGAGGTCCTGGCGTTCGTGATGAAGCGGCCGAAGGTCGCCGGGAAGATGCAGAAGATGGCCAGCGACCACCTGGCCAAGTCCGTCGCCGACGAGCAGCTGCGGGCGAAGCTGACGCCCGACTACGTGATGGCGTGCAAGCGGCTGCTGTTCTCCAACACCTGGTACCCGGCGATCCAGCAGCCCAACGTCGACCTGGTCACCGACGGCATCGACCATGTGCGGGCCAAGTCGATCGTGTCGTCGGACGGCACCGAGCGCGAGGTCGACACGATCATCCTCGGCACCGGCTTCAAGGCCACCGACCGGCCGGTCGCCGGCCGCATCGCGGGCCGCGGCGGCAGGCTGCTGCGCGACGTGTGGCGCGAGGGCGGCATGGCCGCGCACCGCGGCACCACCGTCGCCGGTTTCCCCAACCTGTTCCTGCTGCTGGGCCCCAACACCACGCTGGGGCACTCCTCGCAGGTGGTGATGATCGAGGCGCAGATCGGCTACGTCCTGGATGCCCTGGGGCAGATGGACAAGCGGAATCTGGCCAGCGTCGAGGTCCGCGCCGAGGCCCAGCAGGCCTACAACGAGGGTCTCCAGGGCCGGCTCGAGGGCACCGTGTGGAACGCGGGCAACTGCAAGAGCTGGTATCTGGACGAGCACGGCCGCAACCCGTCGATCTGGCCCACCTACACGTGGCGGTTCCGCCGCACGACGCGCCGTTTCGACCTGGGCGAGTACCAGCTCGCCACCACCGTCAATGCCGGCAGACCGGCACTGGATCACGCGTAACCCAACGGGAGGCAGACGCCGATGAACAGCAACACGCTCTCGCGGCGCAAGGTACTGGGCGGCATCGCGGCCACGGTCGCGGGATGGAGTGTCGCCAACCAGTCGTGGGCGACGGCCGCGGAGGTCGCCGCGGGCTCGGTCACGGTGAAGCAGGTCCCCGCCCTGGACGGCACGCTGACGACGTCGGCGACCGACCTGGAGGCCTTCCGCCAGGACTTCGGGCGGCTGAAGCCGTCGGCTCCGTGGGCGGTGCTGCGTCCCGGCTCCGACCAGGACATCGTCAAGATGGTCAACTACGCCCGGGCGAACAAGCTGAAGATCGCCGTCAACGGGCAGGGCGGCACCGGCGACGACATGGAGTCGCACTCCGTCTACGGCCAGGCGGCCGTGCCGCAGGGCGGCATCTCCATCGACGCCCGCGCCATGTCGAAGATCATCAGCATCAACTCGACCAACGCGGTGGTCCAGGCAGGTGTCACCTGGGGGCAGCTGACGGACGCCGCGCTGAAGGTGGGCAAGACGCCGCCGGCGCTGCCCGACTACCTGCACCTGTCGATCGGCGGCACCATCTCCATCGGCGGCATCGGCGGCACGGTGCAGAAGTTCGGCCTGCTGGCGGACACCGTCCACTCGCTGGACGTCGTCACCGGCACCGGTGAGATCGTCACCGTCTCTGCCTCCGCCCGCCCCGAACTGTTCAACTCGGTGCTCTCCGGCGGCGGTCAGACCGCGATCATCCTGCGCGCCAAGGTGAAGCTGACGGCCGCGCCCCAGCGGTCGGTGGTCTTCAGCCTCTTCTACAACGACCTCGCCACCTACCTCGCCGACGGCGAGAAGGTCATGGCGGAGAACCGCTTCCACGTCCAGGCCGGCGAGATGCTGCGCAAGAGCGACGACTCGGGCTGGCGCTACAAGATGGAGGTCGCGGCCAACTACTCCGGCACGGCCGTCCCCGACCGGGCGAAGCTGCTGGCCGGGCTGCGCGACATCCGGGCCGAGGCCGTGATCGAGGACGTCGCCTACCGGGACTACATGTTCCGGCTCGACGGCTACGAGGTCTACCTCAAGGAGACCGGTCACTGGTACCAGCCCAAGCCGTGGCTGAGCCTGTTCCTGCCGGCGTCGAAGACCAAGGCGTTCATGGAGCTGGTGGAGAAGGAGCTGACCGCGGGCGACCTCGGCGGCGGGTTCCTGCTGTTCTACCCGTACTACACCCGCAAGATCACCCGGCCGCTGGCCGTGCAGCCGAACGAGTCCGTCGGCTACCTCTTCGACCTGCTGCGGTTCCCCAACCCGGGCGACCCGAACATCCAGCAGATGCTCGAACAGAACCGGCGCCTGTACGACAAGGCCGTGGCACTGGGCGCCAAGCGGTATCTGGTCGGGGCGATCCCCGGGATGACCCCGGCCCAGTGGAAGACCCACTTCGGCTCCCGCTGGGACGAGTTCTACAAGGCCAAGCGGCGCTACGACCCGGCGAACGTCCTCACCCCCGGTCAGGGCTTCTTCGGCTGACGCGTCCGGCCGCGGGCCCCGGCTCCGGGGCCTTTGGCGGGGCCCGCACCTGACCCGTACCCCGACAGGAGATGTGGCATGACGAGTTACGACCTGATCGACGAGGCGGTCCTCGACGCCCCGCCGGACGTCGTGTGGGAGGCGCTGATCGCCGAGTTCCGCGGCGGCGCCCGCTGGTGGGTGCCGGCCAACACCTTCGCCGCCGGGTCCGGTTCGCCGGACGAGGTGGGCGGCGAGGTGCGGGTGACGGTCCACACCAAGGGCGTCGACAAGGGTGGTCCGAAGCTGCGGTTCACCTCCCGGACCACGGCCGTCGAGACGGGCCGGCGGCTGTCGGTCGAATACGTCGACGGTGTCTTCCGCGGCCCGAGCGACTTTCTGCTCGAGCCGCTGGACGGCGGCCGGCGCACGAAGATCGGCATGCACTTCCGCGGCCGTCCGCACGGCTGGCTGAAGGTACTCGCGAAGGTCGCCGACATCGGCGCCGAGCACTCCAAGGCCACCAGCGCCGCGTTCGTGGCCCTGGGCGACATGCTGGGTAAGGAGCGGGTGCGATGACGACGGTGGCGCCGGCCGCCACGGAGAGCACGCTGGTCACGGACGACGGCGCCCGGCTGGCCGTGACCGTCCTCGCTCCGCTCGGGGCAGCCTCCGGTCGCACGGTCGTCCTCGTGCACGGCTGGGCCGCGGCCCGCCGGGTGTGGGGCACGGTCGCGGACCGGCTGATCCGCCAGGGCCACCGGGTCGTGCTGTACGACCTGCGCGGCCACGGCGCCTCCACGCTCGGCCGGGAGCCGTTCTCGGTCCCCCGGCTGGGCGCGGACCTCGGCGCGGTCGTCGAGCACGTGGAGGCGTCCGGCGCCGTCGTGGCCGGGCATTCGGGCGGCGGGTTCGCGGCGATGGCGTACGCGGCCTCGCCCGGGGCGCGGGTGGGCGGCCTGGTGCTCCTGGGCACCGCCGCCCACGACCAGGACACGCCCGACAGCGAAGTGAAGATGATGGGCAGCCCCGTCTTCTCGTGGGCGGTGCGCCGGCCGGCGCTGGGCCGCCTGCTGCTCGGGCAGAACATGCTCGGCAAGCGGGCCGACGCCCGCGCCAGGGAGGTCAACCGGCAGATGTTCGCGGCCACTTCGCCGCGGCTGCGCTCCGATGCGTTCGCCTCCACGCGCGGCATGGACCTGCGCGCGGACCTGGCCCGGGTCCCTGCCCCGGCGGTGGTGCTGGCCGGCGGCGCCGACAAGGTCATCGCCCCGGCACTGGGCCAGGCGGTCGCCGACGCGCTGCCCGGCGCCCGCTTCGAGCAACTCGAGGGCGCGGGCCACATGCTGCCGCTGGAAGCCCCCGACGCGGTCGTGCGGGCGGTCGAGGAGGTGGCGGGCCGGGTGGGGTGACGGGTCGCTTCCACCCGCGCGCGGGCGCCGGGCCACCGGATCTTACCCGGCTGTTGTCACCGGTGACC
>NZ_JBEXRZ010000278.1:0-8105 GCF_040613325.1 Streptomyces sp. NPDC006283
CGGCCATACACGCCCCCGCCCCCGCCCGGCCCCAAAATGAAAACCCGGACGGGGACGAGGGGCCGCCCCGCGGGGCGGGGCGGCCCTTCTCGTTGGAGCGTCAGGCCTGCTCCTCGAAGAGGCTCGTCACGGAGCCGTCCTCGAAGACCTCGCGCACGGCGCGGGCGATCGTCGGCGCGATCGACAGCACCTTGATCTTGTCGAGCTCCAGCTCGCCCGGCGTCGGCAGCGTGTTCGTCAGGACGAACTCGCTCACCTTCGAGTTCTTCAGACGGTCCGCCGCCGGCCCCGACAGGATGCCGTGCGTCGCCGTCACGATCACGTCCTCGGCGCCGTGCGCGAAGAGCGCGTCCGCCGCGGCGCAGATGGTGCCGCCGGTGTCGATCATGTCGTCGACCAGGACGCAGACCCGGCCCTCGACCTCGCCGACGACCTCGTGGACCGTCACCTGGTTGGCGACGTCCTTGTCGCGGCGCTTGTGCACGATCGCCAGGGGGGCGTCGAGCCGGTCGCACCAGCGGTCCGCCACGCGCACGCGGCCGGCGTCCGGGGACACGATCGTCAGCTTGTTGCGGTCGACCTTGGCGCCCACGTAGTCGGCCAGCACCGGCAGGGCCGACAGGTGGTCGACGGGGCCGTCGAAGAAGCCCTGGATCTGGTCCGTGTGCAGGTCGACGGTGAGGATGCGGTGCGCGCCCGCCGTCTTCAGCATGTCGGCGATCAGACGGGCCGAGATCGGCTCACGGCCGCGGTGCTTCTTGTCCTGCCGGGCGTAGCCGTAGGACGGGATGATCACGGTGATGCTCCGGGCGGAAGCCCGCTTCAGAGCGTC
Organism: Streptomyces sp. NPDC006283; assembly: GCF_040613325.1. Classification (NCBI taxonomy): domain Bacteria; kingdom Bacillati; phylum Actinomycetota; class Actinomycetes; order Kitasatosporales; family Streptomycetaceae; genus Streptomyces; species Streptomyces sp. NPDC006283. The sequence goes on from NZ_JBEXRZ010000278.1 coordinate 833, forward strand.
GATCATGATCAGCTGTTCCATGATCCACTTGTTGATGGGGGCCGTGTGGCTCTGGATCAGGAAGCAGTCCGCACCGCGCGCGGACTCCTGGAAACGGACGTAGATCTCGCCGTTGGCGAAGTCGAAAGCCTTCGTCGGGACGAGGCCCACACCCAACTGGTGTGCAACCTCCTCGGCCAGCTCGGGGTGGGCGCGGCCGGAGAAGAGCATCAGCTTCTTCTCGCCGGTCGTCTTGATCCCGGTCACAGCACTGTCTCCTCAGACGTGTTCTCTGGCCGCGAAGGTCCTGGACACAAGGGTCCCGGGCGCGAGCCAGCCGAATTTGTGTGCACGTATCACGGTACGCCGAGTTCGACGCACCCGTTTCCGGTCAGTTCCCCTCGGCGACCTGTTCCGTTACCTCCGCGGCTGCCTGCGCGGCCGCGCTTCCGGGGCGCTTACGAGCCACCCACCCCTCGATATTCCGCTGCTGGCCGCGGGCGACGGCCAGCGAACCGGCCGGCACGTCCTTCGTGATCACGGAGCCCGCGGCGGTGTACGCGCCGTCCCCGACCGTGACAGGAGCCACAAACATGTTGTCCGAGCCGGTCCTGCAGTGGGAGCCGATCGTGGTGTGGTGTTTCGCCTCACCGTCGTAGTTCACGAAGACGCTCGCGGCGCCGATGTTCGTGTACTCGCCGATCGTTGCGTCGCCCACGTAGGAAAGGTGCGGGACCTTGGTGCCCTCGCCGATCGTGGCGTTCTTCGTCTCGACGTACGTACCGACCTTGCTCTTCACGCCCAGTCGCGTGCCCGGCCGCAGATAGGCGAACGGGCCGACCGAAGCGCCCTCGCCGACCGTGGCCGAATCCGCCACCGTGTTGTCCACCCGGGCACCTGCGTGCACCGTCGTGTCCGTCAGCCGGGAGTTGGGGCCGACCTCCGCGCCCTGAGCGATGTGGGTGGTGCCCAGCAGCTGCGTGCCCGGGTGCACCACCGAGTCCGGCTCGAACGTCACGGTCACGTCGACCAGTACGGAGGCCGGGTCGACGACGGTGACGCCGGCCATCATCGCCCGCTCGAGCAGCCGTGCGTTCATCAGGCTCCGGGCCTCGGCCAGCTGAACGCGGTTGTTGATGCCCAGGATCTCGCGGTGATCGCCGGCCACGGAGGCGCCGACCCGGTGCCCGGCCTCGCGCAGGATGCCGAGCACGTCGGTGAGGTATTCCTCGCCCTGGCTGTTGTCCGTGCGGACCTTCTTCAGGGCGTCCGCGAGAAGCTGCCCGTCGAACGCGAACACGCCGGAGTTGATCTCGCGGATCGCGCGCTGCTCCTCGGTGGCGTCCTTGTGCTCGACGATCGCGGTGACGGCGCCGGTGGCGGCGTCCCGCACGGTGCGGCCGTAACCCGTGGAGTCGGGCACCTCGGCGGTGAGCACGGTCACCGCGTTGCCGTCGGTGGAGTGTGTCGCGGCGAGGGCGGACAGCGTCTCGCCGGAGAGCAGCGGGGTGTCGCCGCAGACGACGACAACGGTCCCGGCGATCTGTCCGCCGAGCTCCTCGAGGCCCATGCGCACGGCGTGGCCGGTGCCGTTCTGCTCGGCCTGGAAGGCGGTACGGGTGCCGGCGAAGCGCTCGGCGAGATGCGCTTCGACCTGCTCGCGTGCGTGTCCGACGACCACGACGAGCTGCTCGGGGTCCAGTTCACGCGACGCGGAGACGACATGTCCGACGAGCGAGCGCCCGGCGATTTCGTGCAGGACCTTGGGGGTCCTCGACTTCATGCGGGTGCCCTCACCCGCTGCGAGAACGACGACGGCTGCCGGGCGATTGGCGCTCACGTGAATGCCCTTCGGCTTCGGGTGGTGGGACAACCGAAGGATACCGGGGGGTTTCGGGCCGGAAACGGGCGCGGGTCCCGACCGCGTAGGTCGAGACCCAAAGATGCGGGATCCGAGAGGTGGATCCGACGATGCGGGCCCGAAGGCCGAAAGCTCCCCCGTCAGGACTCGAACCCGAACAGATGGCACCAAAAGCCACAGTGCTGCCAATTACACCACGGGGGATGAAATGCAACGGAACCGGACATTGCGTTCGGTTGCCGAGCCAGCACCCCACACTATGCCAGGTGAGCTCCGCGCGACGGTAGGAAAACGACTCGCGCCCGCCCGTAGGCTGGAACACATGACCACAACGGGGGCGCAACAGGAGGCCACGGGTCCGACCACCCGTGGCCCGCTGTGGTGGGGACGACGGCGCAGTGCCGTGCTGGACGTGGGGCTGGCCGTCGTCTCCGCCTTTGAATGTGCGCTGGAGGGTGTCGGGTTCGCGGACATGGCCGCGTTGCCGGTGCCGTTCGGGGTGCTGTTCGGGCTGGTTGTCGGGTCGGTACTGGTTCTGCGGCGGCGCTGGCCGATCGCCGTGGTGCTGGTGTCCGTCGCGACCACGCCGGCCGAGATGGGCTATCTGATGGGGATCGTCGGGCTGTACACGCTCGCCGCCTCCGAGGTGCCCCGGCGGATCACGGCGACGCTGGCGGGGATGGCCCTGTCGGCGACCTTCATCGTGACGTTCGTGCGGGTGCGGCAGCAGGTCGAGTCGGCGGACTTCGACGCCCCCGGCGGCTGGTACGTGCCGCTGATGTCGGCCTCCATGTCGCTGGGCCTCACGGCCCCTCCGGTGCTGCTCGGGCTCTATATAGGGGCGCGGCGGCGGCTGATGGAGAGCCTGCGGGAGCGGGCGGACAGCCTGGAGCAGGAGCTGTCGCTGCTGGCGGACCGGGCGGAGCAGCGCGCCCAGTGGGCCCGCCAGGAGGAGCGGACGCGGATCGCGCGGGAGATGCACGACGTGGTGGCGCATCGGGTCAGCCTCATGGTGGTGCACGCGGCGGCGCTGCAGGCCGTGGCGTTGAAGGATCCGCAGAAGGCGGTGAAGAACGCGGCGCTGGTGGGGGACATGGGCCGGCAGGCGCTGACGGAGCTGCGGGAGATGCTCGGTGTGCTGCGTTCCGGCGAGGCCCAGGCGCGGGTGCAGGCCGAGGTGCCGCTCGCGGCGGTGGGCGCCGCCGCAGCAGCTGCCGCCGCCGCAGCCGCGGAGGACGGGCCGTGCATCGCGGACATCGAGGTGCTGGTGGGCCAGTCCCGGCAGGCGGGCATGGTGGTGGAGCTCGCGGTGCAGGGAGACGTACGGGCATATCCGCCGGAGGTGGAGCAGACCGCCTACCGGGTGATCCAGGAAGCACTGACGAACGTCCACAAGCACGCGGTCGGCGCCAAGGTGATGGTGCGGCTCGCGCATCGTGACGAAGAGGTCGCGATGCAGGTGGAGAACGGCGCCCCGGACGCGGCGGGCGGTGCGGCGGAGGCCGACCTGCCCAGCGGCGGCAACGGCCTGGTGGGTATGCGGGAGCGGGTGACCGCCCTGGGCGGGGTGTTCGTGTCGGGGCCGACGGACCTCGGGGGCTTCCGGGTGTCCGCGGTGCTCCCGGACCGTGCCGTGGCCGGCGTGCGGTAGGGGTGGCGGTGCGGTAGGTGCCCGGGCCGAAGCGACCGGGGCCGAAGCGACCCGGGCAGGCCCGGGCCGAAGTGGCCCGGCCGGCCGTCCGGCTCAGCCCGGGACGAGCCGCATCGGCTGGATTCCGGTGACGAGGGTCGTCAGCGCCTGGTCGATGTCCGGGCCCAGGTACCAGTCGCCGGTGTGGTCGACGCTGTAGACGCGGCCTTCGACGTCCATGGCCAGCACCGCCTGCTGGTCGCCCTCCATACCCAGCGGAGAGATCTCGGTGTCGAGGGCCCGGCCGAGGTCGGCGAGGGTACGGGCCAGATGGAGGCCGGCGAGCGGATCGAAGTGGAGCGGAACGGGCGCGTACTGGCGCCCCGGGCCGGGCGCGGTGACGGTCAGTCCGCCGAATTCGGCCCAGGCCTCGACGGCAGCGGGGAAGACGGTGTGCTGGTGGCCGGCCGGGGAGACATGGGCGCGCAGGGTGTCCGCCCAGTGTTCGGCCTGCTTGATGTCCCAGCGGCCGGGCTGCCAGCCCGCCTCACGCAGAGCGGCGTCGACGGCGACGGGGAACCGAGTGGTGCTGAGGTGGTCGGGCATCGGTCGCGGTTCAGCCGTTCTCGGGTGCGGTCGGATCGACGGGGCGTACGCCGAAGTGGTCGAGCATCGCGGTGCACGACCGGCACGGCGGTGCGTAGCTGCCGTGCAGCGGGTCGCCGTCCTCGCGGATACGGCGGGCGGTGAGCTTGGAGTGCTTGAGCGACCGCCGGGCCTCGCCGTGGGTGAGGGGCTTTCGCTGCGCACGCTTGGAGCGCTGGTTCTCCGCGGCGCCGAGGTGCCGGGAGAGCAGGATCGCCTCCGGACATCGCCCCGTGAAGCGCTCCCGCTGACCACTGGTGAGGGTGTCGAGGAAATCCTGCACGAGCGGATGGAGCGGAGGCGGCCGGTCTCCCTTTCCGGCGGTGCACGTGAGGGTCTCGCCGCGTACGGAGAGTGCGGCGGCGACGGCGGGCAGGATTCCGTCACGACGGTGCCGGAGTCCCGGGGCCCGTCCCGACTCGTCGGAGATCCAGCTGAGGCGTGGATCACCGGATGTGCCTGGTTGCGCTGTGTGCATGGTGTTGCCGTCCCTCCCGTGCACTCCCCCGTGGTGCGGGTAGACAGCCTGCCAAATGGGGTGGCACGTAAGGAAGCTGGGTAGCTGAAACGTGTCGACCCGGTGTCACCATGGGGCCCTTGGGTCACTCGAAAGTGACTCTTGGTCACGGAACCGGAGGCCCGGCCGCCACTCTTGCCCCACCGCTTAGGCTGTGCTGAACCAGCCAGAAGCCAGCAGGGGGCAGAACGCCATGACGACAGGTCGGCAAGGCCTGGGGGCAGCTACGGGCCCCGGGGCCGGCGCACCAACCGCGCCACCGAATGCGGCCTACGCCGGGCAGGTCGTGCACTTCCCGGATCCGGTCCGGGCCTCCCGTCACCCCAGAGGGGTGCGGATGGACGACGACGGTTACCCGGACTTCTCGCCGTACGCGCGCGCGGCCGCCGAGATCGCCGAGCCCCCCGAGGGCTTCGGCGTGGACGAGCTGCGCCTCACGGACTACGTCTCGGCGAACGCCGCACTGCACGCGGACGGCCACCCGCTGTGGGACACGATCCCCGCGGTGGCGACGCCGCACGGCTGGACGTGGCACCACGTGCGGGGGTCGCGGCGGCTCGAGCTCGTACCGGTCGAGGTGAAGGCGCTGCTGCGGCACCACGGCGGTCTGGCGACGGCGGTGGTGGACCAGGACAAGCGGGGCACGCGCCCGCTGCAGGAGACACGGCCCGCGCACTTCGGCCTGCCGAAGGGTGCGCTGTCGGTGACCGAGCAGCAGCTCCGCCACATCGAGGAGGACCTCGGATACAGCCTTCCCGGCGCGTACCGCTCCTTCCTCAAGGCCGCGGGCGGTTCCGCCCCGGTCGGCGCGGCGCTGGACGCGGAGCTGGGCCTGCTGGTGGACCAGCCGTTCTTCACGATCCGGGAAGAGGCCGCGGTCAACGACCTGGTGTACGTCAACAAGTGCCTGCGGGACCATCTGACGAAGGACTACCTGGGCGTCGCCTTCGTCCAGGGCGGGATCCTCGCGCTGAAGGTGAAGGGGGCGGACGTGGGGTCGGCGTGGTTCTGCGCGTACGACGACGCCCGCGACCAGGACGGGTGGAACGTGCAGGAGCGTGTGGAGCGGCTGCTGCTGCCCTGCGGCGAGGACTTCGACGCGCTTCTGCAGCGGCTTGCGGGCAATCCGCCGGAGCTGGAGACCGTGGCGAATCTGATGGTGGACGGCGGCTTCGCGCGGGCCGTTCCGGTTTCGGGCGAGGGGTGATGGTCCGATGGTGACTTTCGCACAGGCGCAGGAGCGCGCCGAGGAGTGGGTCAACGGCGACGTGCCCGCGTATCAGCACCGTGAGGTGCGGGTGCGCGAGTTCGAGCTCGGGTTCGTGGTGTGGGCGGAGGACCGCGAGGGCGGTGCCCGTTCCGACGGTGGTCGTCAGCGGCTGGTCATCGCCAGGGACAGCGGTGAGGCGACGTTGTGGCCGGGGCTGCCGGTGGGCGAGGTCATCCGCCGGTACGAGGAGGAGTACGGCAGCACCGAGGAGACGCCGGCCGCGGCGGGGACACAGGCACCGGAGCGGATCGATCTCAATCAGACGTCGTTCCTGTTGAGCCCGCCGGAGTGGCTCCAGGACGCCGCCGACAGGCTGGGCATCCCGGACCGGCGGGCCTCGTCCGGGTCCGGTGCCGCGGACGCGGCCGACGCCGCCGCTGCCGGTTCTGTCAACGCCTCCGCTCCGGCGGCGGACGCGACGCCGTCCCCTGCTTCCGGGTCCCCTGCCTCCGGTGTGCCCTCCCCGGCCGGCGAGCGGTCGGCCGACGCGGGCGAGCCGGACGCGTCGGGGTCGATCGGGGCCAACGCCTCGCAGGCGACGGGCAGTTTTTCCTCTTCCCTGTCCTCGCCCTCGTCCTCGTCGCCCTCGTCGTCTTCGTCGATGCCCGCTTCTGCTTCCGCCTCGGCCTCGGCAGGGTCGGCGTGGCCGGAGGCCGGATCGGGCTCGGGCACGTCGGGGAGCGGAGCCGCGTGGCCGAGTGCCGGGTCCGTCGACTACGAGCCGACGGCCTCCGACGGCGTGCCCGCCACCCCGTCGGGAGCGACGGGCACGGGCAACGGCTGGACGGACACCACCTCTGCGGGGTCGGGCGACGCGTCCGTGCCGCTGCCTGCGACGGTGTTCGCGCCGCCGGTTTCTGTGGACGACGCCACCCCGCCTCCGCCGTCGGTTTCGGCGGACGCGCCCACTGCGCTGATGTCCGGCGGCAGCCAGCTGCCGAGGACCGCCATCGTGCCGGGGCTGGACCCGCAGCCCGAGCCGTCGTCGTCGCAGACCCCGCCGCCCCGGGGCGCCGGAGCCGCGGACATCGCGGACGCGGCGACGAGCAAGGCCGTGCTGCCCCCGCGGGGTGCGCGCGGCGGTGCCGGTGCGACGCCTGTGCCGCCGCCCGGTGCCCCTGGCACTCCGGGTGCCCGCCCCGGCGCGGGCGCCACGCCTCCGCCGTCGGGTCCGGGCGCGCCAGGCGCCCCGGCGGGCGGCTACCTGCCGACCCAACTCGTCTCCCAGCTCGGTCCGGAGGGGGCGCAGCCTCCTGGTCCGCCCGGGGCCCCGCAGCCTCCTGGTCCGCCGGCGCCTCCTGGTTCGACGCCGCCGCCCGGTGGGGGTGTGCATCATGCTGCGACGATGCTGGCCGGTCCGGCCCAGATGGG
>NZ_JBEXRZ010000279.1:0-8102 GCF_040613325.1 Streptomyces sp. NPDC006283
GTGCTGCCACTCGAGCGCCACGTGTCCGCAGTCGTCGGCCAGCAGGAACTTGCGGAGCACGCCCGAGCGCGGGAGATGACCAGGGTGGCGGTGCCGGTTCGGACGCCGCTCAGTCCGGCGGCGCTGATGGCGAAGAACGACAGGCCACCGAGGACGACGACACCGGTCGCCTGCCAGAAGGACAGGCCGAAGGCCACGGCCAGGGCTCCGTTGATGACGTAGGTGAAGGTGAGGTTCGAGCCGAACCAGAGCCAGAACAGATCCTTTGCGCTGCCGTGACGCTCCTCGTCGGGGACCGGGTCGATGCCGTGCGTCTCGACCTGGAAGACGCAGTCGGCGGCGACCGTCCCGCCGGGCGCCCTCGCGGTCGTCTCCTGCTGAGTCATGCGACTCACCCCTCCTCGATGTGCGTGCCCGTGCGGGCCCCGGGAAGCCTGATACTTTGAATGACGTTCTAGAAGTTAGAACGTCATTCAAGATGTGGCCTCGCGGCCCGGCCGTCAAGACCCCGGCGGAAATCGGGCCGCTAAGGTCGTCAGCAGGCACATGGACGAGGAGGCGCGGCGTGAGCGCGACGGCTCGACGGCGGGACGGACACCTCGCCCGGGAACGGATGCTGGAGGAGGCGATGGCGGCCATCGCCGAGGACGGCCTGGCCACGCTCACGATGTCGGCACTCGCCAAGCGCCTCGGCACCAGCGGCGGCCACATCCTCTACTACTTCGGCAGTAAGGACCTGCTGCTCCTGGAAGCGCTGCGCTGGAGCGAGAGCGCACTCGCCGACGAGCGCCGCGCACTCCTCGCCCGCCGGGTCACCGCCGAACGGAAACTCGACCTCTTCCTGGAGCTGTACCTCCCGCGCGGGCCACGCGACCCCCGCTGGACGCTCTGGATCGAGCTGTGGGCGCGTACCGCGTCGAACGAGCCGCTGCGCGAGGCCCAGGCCGAGATCGACGGCAGCTGGCAGAAGGACCTCGCGGCACTCCTCGCCCGAGGAGTGCGGCAGGGCCGGTTCGCAGCCGGCCTCGACGCGACGTCACGGGCGTCCGAACTCCTCGCCCTGCTCGACGGGTTGAGCACCCGCGTCGTCCTCGGCCAGCGCGGCGCGGACCGCGACAGTGCGCTGGACATGGCACGGTCCGTGGCCGCCCGGCTGGTGAAGTGAGCGGGAGCCGCCGGCCCGTCGCGGTGCGACGGACGAGTCCACGCCGGGGAGCGGCAAGCCGGTCACCCGGTCACCTGCTGGATGCCGCGATCGTCCACGTTCCGGCCGGTGAACCGGTGCCCGAGCCGCATCGGCCCGGCGCGGGCGGTTCCGTGAAGCGGTGATCGCGACCAGCGCACGCCCTCCTGCAATCGATGAGTGATAGAAAGAGGGCATGGTTGGGCGTCGTTTCGGACGTTTCGGGCGTTCTGTGACCCCGTCGTCCCAAGCATCCCCGGGGCGTCCCCGGCGCTCCTTCCTCGGGGTGCGCAGTGTCGCCGGTCAGGTGCTGCTACTGCAGCTGGTGGTTGTGGTACTGCTGATCGTTGCCGCCGTCGGGACGCTGGTCCTGGAGGCTCGCGGCGAAAATACGCGTGAGGCCCGGGACCGGTCGATGGCCGTCGCCGAGACATTCGCGCACGCTCCTGGGACGGCGGCGGCCATGACGAGCGCCGAACCGAGCAAGGTGCTGCAGCCGCGTGCCGAGCAGATCCGGAAGCAGACCGGCGTGGACCTCATCGTCGCGTACTCCCCGGAGGGCGTCCGTTATACGCACCCCGACCCGGACCTCATCGGGGAGCGCGTCCTCGGTAGCGGGGAGGTGCCGAAGCAGGCCCATACGGAGATCGACGAGACCACCGAGGGGCTGTCCGTGCTCTCGCTGGTCCCCGTCACCACGGCTGGCGGCTCGGCCGTCGGCACGGTGGGGGTCGGGATCACCGTCGAAAGCGTGAGCACCGTGGTCAACCGCCAGCTCCCGGCCCTGCTGGGCGGCGCGGCGATCGTACTCGCCCTGGGCACCGCCGGCTCGGCGCTGGTGGGCAGGCGGCTGCGGCGGCAGACCCACAACCTGGACCCCGCAGAGATGGCCCGTATGTACGAGCACCATGACGCGGTCCTGCACGCGGCCCGGGAGGGCGTGCTCATCGTCGGGGAGGACGGCCGGCTGCTGCTGGCCAACGACGAGACGCGGCGGCTGCTCGGGCTGCCCGCGGATGCGGAGGGGCGAAGCATCACCGAGCTGGGTCTGGACGAGGGCCTCGTCGCGCTCCTGCAGTCCGACCGCAGTCCCACCGATGAGCTCCACACGGCAGGGGAGCGACTGCTGGCCATCAGCGTACGGCCGACCGGCCCCTACGGCGGTCCGCCCGGCAGCGTGGCGACGCTGCGGGACACCACGGAGCTGGAGGCGCTCGCCGTCCGTGCCGAGGCGGCGCGGACGCGGCTGAGGCTGCTGTACGACGCCAGTGTGCGGATCGGCACCACCCTCGACGTGGTGCGCACTGCCGAGGAGCTGACGGAGGCGGCTGTCCCCCGGTTCTCCGACTTCGCCAGCGTCGATCTGCTGGAACCGGTACTGCGCGGCGAGGAGCCGGTGGGGCTGGAGATGCGCCGGATCGCCCTCAGCGGCATCCGGGACGACCACCCCCTCTATCCGCTCGGCAGGCTGATCAGTCTCGCACCGAACACCCCGCAGGCATTCGGCTTCGCGAGTGGCCGGACGGTGCTGGAGGCGGAGCTGCCCGCGTTCTCCGGATGGCAGGAGCAGGACCCCGCAACGGCCGAGGTGATCGTCGGCTACGGCATCCACTCCCTGATCACCGTGCCGGTCCGGGCCCGGGGCATCATCCTCGGCATGGCCTCCTTCTGGCGCTCCAAGGAGCCCGACCCCTTCGACGAGGAGGACGTCTCCCTCGTCGAGGAGCTGGTCGCCCTCGCGGCGGTGAGCATCGACAACGCCCGCCGCTACACCCGCGAACACACCACGGCCGTCACGCTGCAGCACAGTCTGCTGCCCAGCGGGCTGCCCGAGCAGAACGCCCTGGAGGTCGCACACCGCTATCTGCCTGCCAAGGCGGTGAGCGGCGACTGGTTCGACGTCATCCCCCTGCCGGGTGCGCGGGTCGCCCTGGTGGTGGGCGATGTGACCGGCCACGGTCTGCAGGCCGTGGCCACGATGGGCCGGCTGCGCACCGGCATCCACAATTTCGCCGCGCTGGACATGGCTCCCGACGAACTGCTGGCCGGCCTGGACGATCTGGTCATCCGGATCGACGAGAACCAGCCGGCCGTAGGTGACAGCGCCCCCATCACCGGGGCCACCTGTCTGTACGCCGTGTACGACGCGGTCACCGGAAGCTGCACCGTGGCCCGGGCCGGTCACCCCGGGCCCGCCGTGATCCGCCCCGACGGCACGGTGGACTTCCCCGAGATCCCCGCCGGCCCGCCGCTGGGCCTGGGCGGCCTGCCCTTCGAAACCACGGAGCTGCAACTGCCCGAGGGGAGCAGCCTGGTCCTGTTCACCGACGGCCTCGTCGCCGGCCCGGACCGGGACGTCGAAGCCGGCCTGGACCGGCTGCGTGGCGCGCTGTCCGGCGGGGCGGCGGAGCGGAGCCCGGAGGCCACCTGCCAGGCGGTGGTCGGCACCATGCCGCCCGCGGAACGCAGCGACGACATCGCGCTGCTGGTGGCCCGCACCCGGGTGCTGGACCCGGGCCGGGTCGCGCACTGGAACGTACCGAGCGATCCCGCGGAGGTCGGCCGGGTGCGCGCCGCATGCGTCCGGCAGTTGGAGGAGTGGGGGCTCGACGCGATGGCGTTCACCACCGAGCTCATCCTCAGCGAGCTGATCACCAACGCCATCCGGTACGGCTCCGAGCCCATCCGGGTGCGGCTGTTGCACGACCGCAGCCTTGTCTGCGAGGTGTCCGACGGCAGCAGCACCTCACCGCATCTGCGCAGGGCAGCCACGACGGACGAGGGCGGGCGTGGTCTGTTCCTGGTCGCCCAGATGGCGAAGCGGTGGGGGACGCGGCACACGGCCCACGGAAAGATCATCTGGTCCGAGCAGGTCCTGCACCCCGGCTCGGCGCACGGCGCGGACGACGCCGGGGAGCCGGTCCCGGACGCCGGGATGCCTGCCCTGTGGAACGACGTACCGCCCCTGTGAAAGTCTCTGGGTCCGCTGCGGGCACGGCACTCCCGATGTCCCGGGCGCCGTTCAGCCCAGCGCCCGGTCGAGGTTGAAGGCCGCACTGATCAGGGCGAGATGTGTGAATGCCTGCGGGAAGTTGCCGTTCTGCTCGCCGGTGCGCCCGATCTCCTCTGCGTACAACCCGAGATGATTTGCGTAGGTGAGCATCTTCTCGAACGCCAACTGGGCGTCCTCCAGGCGTCCGGCGCGGCTGAGTGCCTCGACATACCAGAAGGAGCAGATCGAGAACGTTCCTTCCTCGCCCCGCACACCGTCCGGGCTGGCCTGCGGGTCATACCGGTAGACCAGGGAGTCCGCGACGAGTTCCTCGCCCAGTGCGTCCAGTGTCGAGAGCCATTTCGGATCCGTGGGGGAGATGAATTTGGCCAGCGGCATCATCAGCACCGAGGCGTCGAGGACGCTGTCGCCGTAGTGCTGGAGGAAGGCCTTCCGTTCGGCCGACCAGCCGCGGTCCATGATCTGGCGGTAGATGGCATCGCGCGTGGCGCTCCAGCGCGCCGTGTCGGCCGGCAGCCCGCGGTGCCGGGCCAGGCGCATCGCCCGCTCGATCGCCACCCAGCACATCAGTCGCGAGTACAGGAAGCTCTTGCGTCCGCCGCGGGTCTCCCACACGCCCTCGTCGGGCTGGTCCCAGTTGTCGCAGACCCATTCGACCAGGCCGCAGACGGTGTCCCAGTGTGCGCTGGATATCGGCTCTCCCCACTTGTCGTAGAGGTAGATCGAGTCGACGAGGGCGCCGTATATGTCCAGCTGCAGTTGGCCGACCGCCTCGTTGCCCACGCGTACGGGGGCAGAGCCCTGATAGCCCTCGAGATGGGGCAGCTCGCGCTCGGGCAGATCCCGGCGACCGTCGACGCCGTACATGATCTGCAAGGGGCCCGTTCCGGAGTCGGAGAGGTGGGCGTACTCGATCAGGAAACGCATGAACGCCTGCGCTTCCTCGGTGAAACCGAGCCGCAGGAGCGCGTAGACGCAGAAAGCCGAGTCGCGGATCCAGACGTACCGGTAGTCCCAGTTCCGTTCGCCGCCGATCTGCTCGGGCAGGCTTGTCGTCGGCGCAGCCACCATGGCGCCGGTCGGGACGTATGTGAGCAGCTTGAGGGTCAGTGCGGAGCGGTGCACCATCTCGCGCCAGCGGCCGCGGTAGCGCGACGTGGACAGCCACCGCCGCCAGTACCGGACGGTGGCCTGGAACAGTTCTTCCGCCTCGGTCACGGCACAGGCCCGGGGGGCCACCGTGTCCCCGACTCGGTCGAGGGCGAAGACGGCACTCTCGCCTTCGTGCAGCTTGAAGAGCGACCACACGTCCCGGCCGTCGTGCTCCACCGGCACGCTGGACGTCAGCGCGAGGGAGAGTGAGGACGACTCGAAGACCGGACAGCCTGAATCGGTGCGGATGGAGTGCGGCTCGGTTGCGTACCCGAACCGTGGTGAGACGCCGGCCCGGAAGGGCAGTGATCCGCGGACGCAGACGACTCTGCGGATCAGCCGGTGCCGGTCGGCCTCACGCGAGTTGTCGACGATCGGCATGAAGTCCTGGATCTCAGCCACACCGTCATCCGCGAAGAAACGGGTGATGAGCACGTTGGTGTCGGGGAAGTAGAACTGCTTCGTTCGGGTCGGCACGTCCGGCGCGAGCTCGAAGCTCCCGCCCTTCTCGGCGTCGAGGATCGAGGCGAACACGCTGGGAGCGTCGAAGCGGGAGCAGCAGTACCAGTCGATCGTGCCGTTCGTTCCCACGAGCGCAGCACTGCGCAGGTCTCCGATCAGCCCGTGCTCGGAGACCGGCAAGTACCTACGGGGGGCGGCGCTCCTCCCAGGACTACGCACCCCGCGCAGGACCTTTTGGCCGCCGTGAGACTCAGCAGACACGGTGGAGCCCTCCTCCGTCGGAGGAAAGTGTCGTTGTTGCTCATTTCATTCTAAGACTTCACTGGCTCCGTGCCGGCTGTTGTGAGCGAGGGGAGGGGCGCACCGATGCGGCCGACATCAACGCCATGTCGGGTTTCCGCCAGCCTGCTGATGTTCCACGGATCTAGGCTCGGTGTCATGAAACTTGAGCACAAGGTTGCCATCGTCACCGGAGCAAGTTCGGGCATCGGCCGTGCGACCGCGTTGCTCTTCGCGCGGGAAGGCGCGAAGGCCGTCGTGACCGCGCGACGACGCGCCGAGCTCGACGACCTGGTCGATCAGATCGAGCAGGCCGGCGGCACAGCCGTCGCGGTCGACGGCGATGTCCGGGACGAGGGCCTGGCCAAGACGCTCGTCGACACGGCCGTCGACCGGTTCGGCGGCCTGGACATCGCGTTCAACAATGCCGGTGTCGTCGGAGAGCAGATGCCGACCCATGAGCTGTCGCTCACCGACTGGCACAACATCCTCGACGTCAACCTGACCGCCGCGTTCCTCGGCGTCAAGTACCAGGTGCCGGCGATGCTCTCGCGCGGCGCCGGATCGATCCTGATCACCTCCAGCTTCGTGGGTTACACCGTCGGCATGCCCGGCATGGCCGCCTATGCCGCCGCCAAGGCCGGGACGATCGGGCTGACGAAAGCGCTGGCCGCCGAACACGGCGCCGCTGCCATCCGCGTGAACGCCATCCTGCCCGGCGGCACCGACACCCCCGCGAGCATCACCAACGCCCCCGACGCCACACCGGAAACGCTCGCCTTCGTCGAGGGCATGCACGCCGTCAAACGCCTGGCGACGCCCGAGGAAATCGCGCAATCGGCGCTGTACCTCGCATCCGACGCGTCCAGCTTTGTCACCGGCACCGCGCTCCTCGTCGACGGCGGTGTGTCCATCAATCGCACCTAGCCAGGACCCCTCCCGGGCTTGCTCCGGCGGCCCTGTCGACGGGTGCTGCAACGGAACCTCGTTACGGCCCTTCACAGCCCGTCCTGGTCGTGCCAGTGCTGCTGCCACCGCTGGTCGATCGGCTCGCTCGCGGCCTGGTAGCGGATGTCCGTGGAGAGCCGCAGGCGGCCGCCCGGGTCCCGGTTGTCGAGCGAGGCGTGGATGATGTGTGCGTTGTGGCACCAGCAGGTCGCCCGCTGCGAAGTCGCCCACCAGCCAGCGTGCGTCGTACTCGTCGGCGAGCGCCGGGAGGTCGGCCGTCATCGAGGCGGGCCGCTTCAGCACCCCGGCGGCCTCGTCCCGGCGGACCCGTCGATGGCTGCCCTCCAGATAGATCAGTGGGCCCTGCGCCAGGGGGCAGTCGCCGAGCGGGATCCAGGCAGACACCACCTGGTGAAGCACGGCACGGTGGCCTGGCGGGACGGCGACAACGACCACATCAACGTGTACGACATCGACACCGGCGCCTCTCAGCGCGTGCGGATCCAGTCCTTCGTCTTCGGCGAGGCCACGGACATCCAGCTCACGAAGGACCGGGTCTTCTGGCGCGAGACCACCGCGTTCCTCTTACGCTCCGACGCCTTCTGGTCCGCGCCGCTCGGCGACCTCACCCAGAAGAAGAGGATCAGCAGCCCGTCCACGACCTACGGCGGCCAGTTCTCCGTCAACGAGGAGTACTTCGCCTACTCGACGTACGACGCCAGCGGTGCCCTCGGCGGCTGGACCGGCAAGATCGGCAAGGTGAACGCGGCCCCGCTCGCCGACGTGGTCAACGGCGCCCCGGTCTACAGCAGGGTCTCCTGCTCCTCCGGCATGCAGCTGTCCCCGGCGCTCGGCGACGGGCAGCGGACGGTCTGGCTCGACACGACGGCCGCCTCGACGGACGTGGTGACCCGGGGCTCGTTCGCCGGCACCTGCGCATAGCGCCGTGCGCACGCGGCGCCTGCCGCGTGATGTGACCCGGACGACGGGGCGGAACTCGTGTTCCGCCCCGGCCGCGGCAACCTGAGCCCGGGACCCACCGACGGTGCCAGGAATTCAACGACC
>NZ_JBEXRZ010000280.1:0-8088 GCF_040613325.1 Streptomyces sp. NPDC006283
TCCCCTCTCCCCGTCGCACGCCTGCGCGCCCCCTCACCCTGCTCCCGTCACACGCCCGTACGCTCCCCCTCCCCTCCGTCCATCGGCCGGGCGGCCCCGCGGCTCAGTGGAGGAGCGAGCCGTACTTCTCGCGATAGGTGGTCAGCTGGGCCGCGCAGCCCTGGCTGAACTGCAGCACCTCCTGGTTGGTATACCGCTTCTGCGGCAGCCCTGCGACCGGTATGAGATCCGGTATCGACCGGAAGACCTCGGAAGCGGCCTGCGCCCGGTCACCGCCCCGGCCCTTGGCGGTGATCATGTGCGCGCCGGCTGCTGCCAAGCGCCGCTTCAGCTCGTCCCGCGGGAAGCGGGCGGTGCTCTCGTCCCGGCCGGGTGTGAGGGGCGACGGCGTGGGGGCCGCCGTACCGAGGACGCCGAGCGCCCACAGCGTGGCGTAGAGCTTCCCGCACAGGTAAGCCGCAGTCGATCGGGCGTCGGCCATGGGAGCCCCCTCCTCGCCGGTCCGTCCGGCGACGCCGTGAGTCACTACCCACGGCCGACGGCCGCGGAACGCGCCGGTCAGGCACCGTCCCCGACGACTGTCGTGTCGGCGAACGAGTGGTGCTCGTGCGCGACGACCCAGCGGCCCTGCTCCTTGCGCAGACCGACGCTGAGCCGCAGCCGGGTCTCCGGATGGTCCGTGAGCTCCTTCGGGGTCCCGCAGCGCAGCAGGGCGTGCGCGAAGGCGACGTCGGTGCCTGCGGTGACGTCGAGGGAGAGGATCTCGAACGCCGCGCCCTGCGCCTGCCACTCGAAGAACGGCGGCCACGTCTCACGGTAGGCGTCGACACCCCGGACGCCGTCGTGAGGCGGCGGTACGTCGAACATCACGATGTCGTCGGCATGATCCACGAGGACGGCCTCGAGGTCGCCCTTGTGCACGGCCGTGGCCCAGCGTTCGATCAAGGTACGGATCTGCTTCTCGTTGTCAGTCATGTCTCGGCCCCTGTCGGGTGGAGTTCTCTACAAGGCCGACTCCGCCGCCCGCCCGAACTCATCGCCGGCCCGTCGCCCCGTCGCCCCGTCGGGAACGAAACCGGCGGGAACGAAACCGAGGTGGACCGGCTCGGGGTGCGGGGTGCGTGCCCAGGGCAGCCCGGCCAGAAGCGTGGGCAGCTGGGGAGGCCACAGCGCGTCGGCCAGCGCGGCCGGCTCGCGCCGGGTCCGCCGGCGCCAGTGCAGGATCCTGTCCTCGGCGTGGGCGGCGGCCACGTCGCCCGCCGGCTCACGTCGCGGACCGCGGGCGAGGTAGATGTGCTCGTGCCGGCGTACGGGGACCCCGGCCCGGGTGAAGTCGTGCTCCCAGGTGCACAGCAGCGGCCCGGGCTCCAGGTCTGCCCACCCCGTCTCCTCCCGCCGCTCCCGCCGCGCCCCGTCGCGCGGGTCCTCGCCCGCTTCCAGCCCGCCGCCGGGCATGGCCCAGTGGACTCCGACCTCTTCGTTGTCGTAGCGGAACAGGAAGACCGACCCGGCGGGATCGAGCACGGCAACGCGCGCCGCGCGGCGAGGAGTTAGCATCCCCCACCCGATCACGCCGCGGGACGTGGTGCTCGGCGCGCTCACCGGCTCTGCGTGACCGGGTGCCGAGTGCGGCTCGTGGCGGTGTGCCGCGGTCAGGCTGCCGTTCCCTTTCCCACGCCTCGGGACCGGCTCCCCACCCGCCGCTCGGCGCCGGCCGCCTGGTCGACGAGTCCTAGGTCCTTGGACCGGTCTTTGTTGCAGGGGGATGAAATCCGGCGCCCCCCGCGTTGGTGCCTTCCGGAAGATCAGGCCCGCAGGGCCGAGGCGGAATCAACGGGGAGGCATCACGTGGAGGCGGCACCAGCAGCGCAAGGATGGGCGCGGCGGCTGACCGGGTACGCCTGGCGGTACCGGCGGAATGTCGTGCTCGCGCTCGGGTCGTCGCTGGGCGGCATGGCCGTCATGGCGCTCGTGCCGCTGATCACCAAGGTCGTCATCGACGATGTCATCGGCGCGAAGACGCGGTCGCTCTCCACATGGACCGGGCTGCTGATCGCGGCCGCCGTGGCCGTGTACGTGCTGACGTACATCCGCCGCTACTACGGCGGGCGGCTCGCCCTCGATGTGCAGCACGACCTGCGGACCGACATGTACGCGACGATCAGCCGGCTGGACGGGCGGCGGCAGGACGAGTTGTCCACCGGGCAGGTCGTGGGGCGGGCCACCAGTGATCTGCAGCTGATTCAGGGGCTGCTCTTCATGCTCCCGATGACCATCGGGAACTTTCTGCTGTTTGCCATCTCCCTCGTCGTCATGGCGTGGTTGTCACTGCCTCTGACCCTGATCGCGCTCGCCGTCGCCCCGGCCCTGTGGTTCATCGCCAAGCGCAGCCGCACCCGGCTGCACCCCGCCACCTGGTACGCGCAGAGCCAGGCCGCGGCCGTCGCCGGGGTCGTCGACGGGGCGGTCAGCGGTGTGCGGGTCGTGAAGGGCTTCGGGCAGGAGGAGCAGGAGACCGGCAAGCTCCGCGAGGTGAGCAGGAAGCTCTTCGCGGGCCGGCTGCGGACGATCAAGTTCAATGCCCGGTACACGCCCGCCCTGCAGGCCGTCCCCGCGCTGGGGCAGGTGGCCATGCTCGCGCTGGGCGGCTGGCTGGCGACGAAGGGCGAGATCACGCTCGGTACGTTCGTCGCGTTCTCCACGTATCTCGCACAGCTCGTCGGGCCGGTCCGGATGCTCGCCATGGTGCTCACCGTCGGGCAGCAGGCCAGGGCCGGTGTGGAGCGGGTCCTGGACCTCATCGACACCGAGCCGACGATCAAGGACGGTGCGAAGGAGCTGCCGGCGGACGCCCCGGCCACGGTCGAGTTCGACGACGTGAGCTTCGCGTACGCGGACGGCAAGCCGGTGCTCGACGGCTTCTCGCTGGAGATCGCGGCCGGTGAGACCGTCGCCGTCGTCGGCGCGTCCGGCAGCGGCAAGTCCACCGTTTCGCTGCTGCTGCCCCGCTTCTACGACGCCACCCGCGGGGCCGTCCTCGTCGGCGGCCACGACGTGCGGGAGCTGACCTTCGACTCGCTGCGGTCCGCGATCGGACTCGTACCGGAGGACAGCTTCCTGTTCTCGGACACGGTGCGCGCCAACATCGCGTTCGGGCACCCCGAGGCGACCTGGGAGGAGATCGAGAAGGCCGCCCGCGCCGCCCAGGCGGACCGTTTCATCGCAGAGCTGCCCGACGGCTACGACACGAAGGTCGGCGAGCACGGCCTCACCCTCTCCGGAGGCCAGCGCCAGCGCATCGCCCTCGCCCGGGCCATCCTCGCCGACCCCCGGCTGCTGCTCCTCGACGACGCCACCTCGGCCGTCGACGCCCGCGTCGAGCACGAGATCCACGAGGCCCTGAAGCACGTCATGGCCGGCCGTACGACGCTGCTCATCGCCCACCGGCGTTCGACCCTCAACCTCGCCGACCGCATCGCCGTCCTCGACGGCGGGCGGCTCGCCGACATCGGCACGCACGAGGAGCTGGAGCGGCGCTCCGCCCTGTACCGGCGGCTGCTGACCGACCCGGACGAGCTGGGCGGCGTCTCGCCCGGCCACGTCCTGCAGCAGGCGGTGCCCGAGCCGGACGAGGACCGCACCGTGCGGGACGAGCTGGACGCCGAGTTCGACGTCGAGCGCGGCATCACCCCCCACCTGTGGGTCCGCGACGAGCATGCCGAGGAGGCCAAGGAGGAGCCCGGCGCCACGCCCGAACTGCTCGCACAGGTCGAGGCGCTGCCCCCGGCGACCGACACCCCCGACATCGACGAGGCGCGGGCCACGCGCCCCGAACCGGCCGCGGAGCGCGCGGGCGAGGGCGGCCGGCTGCGGGCCGTGCTGAGCGGCTTCGGGCTGCCGCTGCTGATCAGCCTGGTGCTCGTGGCCGTCGACGCGGGCATGGGCCTGCTGCTGCCCGTCCTGATCCGGCACGGCATCGACGAGGGCGTCGAGCAGATGGCGCTCGGCGCCGTATGGGCCGCCTCGCTCCTCGCGCTGGCGACCGTGCTCGTGCAGTGGATCGCGCAGACCGGCGAGATCCGGATGACCGGCCGTACCGGCGAGCGTGTCCTGTACTCGCTGCGGCTGAAGATCTTCGCGCAGCTCCAGCGGCTCGGCCTCGACTACTACGAGCGCGAGCTGACCGGCCGGATCATGACCCGGATGACGACGGACGTCGACGCGCTGTCCACGTTCCTGCAGACCGGCCTCGTCACCGCGTTCGTCTCCGTCGTCACCTTCCTCGGCATCATGGTCGCCCTGCTCGTCATCGACGTGCAGCTGGCGCTCGTCGTCTTCGCGACACTGCCCGTCCTGATCCTCGGCACGTACTTCTTCCGCAAGCAGAGCGTGAAGGCGTACGAGCTGGCCCGCGACCGGATCAGCGTCGTCAACGCCGACCTCCAGGAGTCGGTCTCCGGCCTGCGGATCGTGCAGGCGTTCCGCCGCGAGCGCGACGGTCTGCGCAACTTCTCGTCCCGCAGCGACAGTTACCGCGAGGCCCGGGTCCGCGGTCAGTGGCTGATCTCGGTCTACTTCCCCTTCGTGCAGCTGCTGTCGTCGGTGGCCGCTGCCGCCGTGCTGATCGTGGGCGGGGCGAGGATCGAGGCGGGCACGCTGACCACCGGCGCGCTCGTGGCCTATCTCCTCTACATCGACCTGTTCTTCGCGCCCGTGCAGCAGCTCTCCCAGGTCTTCGACGGCTACCAGCAGGCGGCCGTGTCGCTGCGCCGCGTGCAGGAACTGCTGCGGGAGCCGACCTCCACGGCCCCGGCGCGTGAGCCGCACGAGGTGAGCGCTCTGCGCGGCGAGATCGCCTTCGAGGACGTGTCGTTCGCGTACGGCGACGACGAGGAGGCCCTGACCGGCGTCGACCTGCGGATCCCGCCGGGACAGACCGTCGCGTTCGTCGGCGAGACGGGTGCCGGCAAGTCGACTCTGGTGAAGCTGGTGGCCCGGTTCTACGACCCGACGAACGGCCGGGTCACCGTGGACGGACAGGATCTGCGGGAGCTGGACCTCACCGCGTACCGGCACCGTCTCGGGGTCGTCCCCCAGGAGGCGTACCTGTTCGTCGGCACGGTCCGCGACGCCATCGCCTACGGCCGCCCCGGCGCGAGCGACGCCGAGGTGGAGGCCGCCGCCCGTGCCGTCGGCGCACACGACATGATCGCCACTCTCGACGGCGGCTACCTCCACGAGGTCTCCGAACGCGGACGCAACCTTTCCGCCGGCCAGCGCCAGCTGATCGCCCTGGCCCGTGCCGAACTCGTCGACCCGGACGTGCTGCTGCTCGACGAGGCGACCGCCGCCCTGGATCTGGCCACGGAGGCCCAGGTCAACCAGGCGACGGACCGGCTGACCGGCCGGCGCACCACCCTCGTGGTCGCCCACCGCCTCACCACCGCGGCCCGCGCCGACCGGGTGATCGTGATGGACCGCGGACGCGTCGCGGAGGACGGCACCCACGACGAACTGCTCGCCCGCGAGGGCCGGTACGCAGCGCTGTGGCGCACGTTCATCGGGCAGGGCATAGAGGGTCTGGGGGAGGACGAGCCGGCGGCCGTGTGACGGCCGAGGGCCCGGGGAAGGACGAGCGGCTCGTCCTCGACCGGTGGCGCGGCGTCCTCGTCGACGTCGGGCGGCGCCGGGAGGGCCGCCACCGGCGGCAACCTGGCCTCCACCGGCCCCGGTTCGGCGCTCCCCCTCGCGGGTGCCGCGGCCGCTGCCGTGGTCGCGGGCGGGGTCGCGGGCGGGGTCGCGGGCGGGGGCATCGTCGTCGCGCTGCGTCGCCGCCGGGCGGAAAGCCCGTAGCAGGTGGGAGCGGAGAGGCAGCAGGGGCCGCAACCATTCACGCCCCGTACGCGTCGTACGCGTGTACGGGGCGTACGCATGTGTACGGGGCAGTGGGGAGCAGGCGTGTTGGAAGCGGCGGGGAACAAGGGCACAGGACGGCCTGCACGGCTCGTGAGGCGCCTGCTGGCGTCGGTCGTGACGGCCGCGGTGCTCACCGTCGCCGGCCCGGCGGTCGGCAGCGCGGAGGCTGCCGCCCCCTGCCCCGGCCGGCTGATGAAGAAGGTCGCCTTCTCCACCGGCGAACTGCGCGTCTACAAGCAGGGCAACTCCGTCTGTGCCGTCACCCTCGCCAAGCGCCCCGGCGCCAGGCGTTCCATGTCCGTCTCGCTCCAGCCCCGCGGCGGCTGGACGGAGACGGACAGCGGGCGGTTCACCCGGCAGGCCGGGCCCGTCACGGTGCACGCCCGCAACCGCTGTGTGCGGGCCACCGGTTCGGTCTCGGGCACCTCACGTGCCACCGGGTGGATTCTGTGCTGATGCGTCCCTGAGCCCCAACCGGGTCTGGCGGGGCCGGTGTTACCACCGCTAGGGTCCTGCTTCCGGATCAGGCCGGATTAGTGAGCGGTGCCAGGGCACGCGAGCCCGGCATGATCCGGAAGCAGGACCCTGGGTTCACCGCGACCGCTTGACGTCAAGGGGAGGGTGAATGCGCAAGGCGCTCAGATGGCTGCTGTCGCTCGTGGTGCTCATAGGCACCGTGAGCGCGGCCGGCGCGACGGCCAACGCGGCTACCGCCGCCGGACCGGCGACCGGCACGGACATCGCCACGCACGTCGGTGCCGACTCCGGTGCCGCCACGGACATCAAGGACCGGGTCCTGTCGATCCCGGGGATGAGTCTCATCGAGGAGAAGCCGTACCCCGGTTACCGGTTCTTCGTCCTCAACTACACACAGCCGGTCGACCACCGGCACCCCTGGCGCGGCACGTTCCAGCAGCGGATCACCCTGCTGCACAAGGACACCTCCCGTCCCACCGTCTTCTTCACCTCCGGCTACAACGTGTCCACCACGCCCCGCCGCAGTGAGCCGACGGCCATCGTCGACGGCAACCAGGTCTCCCTGGAGTACCGCTTCTTCACGCCCTCGCGGCCCGCGCCCGCGGACTGGTCCACGCTGGACATCCGGCAGGCCGCCGCCGACCAGCACCGGGTGTTCAAGGCACTGAAGAAGATCTACTCCAAGAAGTGGATCTCCACCGGCGGCTCCAAGGGCGGCATGACGGCCACCTATTACGAGCGGTTCCACCCGGGCGACATGGACGGCGTCGTTGCCTACGTCGCGCCGAACGACGTCGTGAACAACGAGGACCGGGCGTACGACCGCTTCCTGGAGAATGTCGGCACCGCCGAGTGCCGGACCAAGCTGAACGCGGTTCAGCGCGAGGCACTGGTACGGCGCGAGCCGCTGACGGCCCTCTACGAGAAATACGCGGCGGACGGCGGCTACACCTTCGACACCGTCGGCAGCCTGGACAAGGCGTACGAGGCCGTCGTCCTCGACTTCGTCTGGGCATTCTGGCAGTACAGCCTGGTCTCCGACTGCGACGCGATCCCGGCCGCGGCCACCGCCTCCGACCAGGAGATCTTCGACACGATCGACGCCATCTCCGGCTTCTCCGCCTACGCCGACCAGGGGCTTGCCACCTACACGCCGTACTACTACCAGGCGGGCACAGAGCTCGGCTCGCCGGACATCCGGCAGCCCCACCTGGACGGCCTGAGCCGCTACGGCTACCAGCCCCCGCGCAACTTCGTGCCGCGCGACATCCCGATGCGCTTCAAGCCACAGGTGATGAAGGACGTCGACAGCTGGGTGCGGCGCAACGCCGACCGGATGATGTTCGTCTACGGCCAGAACGACCCGTGGGGAGCCGAGCCGTTCCGGGTCGGCAAGGGCACCCGCGACAGCCACGTCTTCACCGCGCCCGGCGCCAACCACGGCGCTAACGTCGCCGGTCTGGTGGCGGAGGAGAAGGCCGAGGCGACCGCCGCGATCCTGCGCTGGGCGGGCGTCGCCCCGGCCGCGGTCCAGGAGGACCCGGCGAAGGCCAGGCCGCTGGCGAAGGCCGACGCGAAGCTCGACAAGCGCGACCTGGAGCGCGAGCCGCTGCTCCGCCCGTAGTCACCGCTCGGTCAAGGGGCCGTGCCCGCCGTTCGGGTCACCGGGGCGTGGTCGTGGGACGCGGTGATCCA
>NZ_JBEXRZ010000281.1:0-8038 GCF_040613325.1 Streptomyces sp. NPDC006283
CACCGCGGGCGGTTCCTCGGGTTTTTGTGCACGGGGCGGGGGCCGGGGGCCTTTTTCTGTCCGGGATGTGGCCGGCGCGGGTTGTCAGGTGCGCAGGCCGGCCTTGTCGAGGGCCTGGGCGGCGGCGGCCAGGGTGTGTGCGCGGGTCTCGAGGGAGGTGTCGTTCGCGGAGATGAGGACGCTGAGGGTGGTGACGCCTGCCTCGGCCCAGGCGTGCAGGCGGTCCGCGATGCGGGCGACGGGGCCCAGCAGGGCGGTGGCGTCGATGAAGTCCAGGGGGATCGCGGCCGCGGCGCCGGGCCGGTCGCCTGCGGCGAGGCGGGTCTGGAAGGTGTCGATTCCGGCGTCGAAGCCCATGCGGCGGGCGAGTTGGCAGTAGAAGTTGTCGGCGCCGCCGATGGCGAGCAGGTGGGTGTAGTGGGTGCGCAGCGCGGTGGCGGCCTGCGCCCGGTCGTCGGCGACGGAGACGGCGACGTAGGGGATGACCTCGAAGCCGTCGAGGGTGCCTCCGGCGCGTTCGCGGCCGGCGGCGAGCTGGGTGAGGGAGTCGGCGACGAGCCGGGGGGTGGTGAAGCCGCTGACCCAGCCGTCGGCGATCTCCCCGGCCAGGCGCAGGCTCTGCGGGCCGACCGCGCCGAGGTAGAGGGGGACGGGGTTCTCGGGGCGTTCGGTGAGGATGGTCAGCGGGGCGCCGCCGAGGCCGTGGGCGGGGAGCCGGTAGTGCGTGCCGTCGTAGCGGACGGGGCCGCCGGTCAGGGCGCGGCGGACGATGTCGACGTATTCGCGGGTGCGGCCCAGGGGGTGGGCGAAGTCGACGCCGTACCAGCCGTCGGAGACGTGTGGGTTGGACACGCCGAGGCCGAGGCGGAAACGGCCGCCGCTCAGGGCGTGGAGGGTGGCGGCGCTCAGGGCGGCGGCGCCGGGCGGGCGGGCGGGGATCTGCATGATGCCGGAGGCCAGGCCGATGCGGCTGGTCTGTCCCGCGGCCAGGCCCAGGACGCTGACGGCGTCGGATTTGAGGCCTTCGGCGGCGAACGCGACGTCGTAGTCGAGGCGTTCGGCCTCGCGGGCCAGTTCGCCGGCTCCCTGGTAGGGGAGGTTCACTCCCAGGCGCATGAGCGGTGTCCTTCTGGTCGCAGGGTCGGGGCCCGGGGTCAGGCCGGCTGGGGGGCGGGGGCCGGTGCCGGGGTGGTGGTGTGCAGCAGGTCCCGGACGTGGGCCGCGTTGCGCAGGTCACCGTCCGGGGTGCGGGAGCGGGCGGGCAGCAGCGCGGTGGCGGCGTGGTGGCCGAGTTTCACGGCCGGGTGGCGGCAGGCGATCGTGGTGAGCCCCTTGCCGGGTCCGGTCTCCACCAGCAGGTGGCGGCCGGTGGACAGGAGCTTGTCGAGTGTGGGCCAGAAGTGGACGGGGGCGACGGGGTGGCTCGCCCACAGGGCCGGGTCGGCGACGGTGTCCGCTTCCAGCCGGGTGCGGGTGAAGGCGGACCACAGCGGGATGGCCGGCGGGCGGGCGGTGATCTGCCGGTACAGGGTCAGGTCCTGGAACAGGGGTGCCAGGACCGGGCTGTGGAAGGGGTGGTGGGCGGCCACCGGCAGGGTGGTGATCCCGGCGTCGCGCAGGTCGGCCGCGATGGCGTCCAGCGGGCCGGTGAGGCCGGCGAGGACGGTCTGGCGGGGGGCGTTGAGGGCGCCGATGGCGATCTGGGGGTGCCGGGCGAGGAAGGGGCGTACGTCGTCGGGGGTGCCGGCGACGGTCAGCAGCCCGCCGGGTTCGGTGGGGGCGATGCGGGCGACCCGGTCGCGCATGACGGCCACCGCGTCCTCGAGGGTGAACACGCCGGCCAGGGTCGCGGCGGCGAGTTCGCCGACGCTGTGGCCGAGGAGGGCCGCGGGGCGTACGCCCCAGGACAGGATCATGCGGCCGAGCGCGTAGTCGAGGGTGAACAGCAGCGGCTGGGCGCGGCGTACGTCGTCGATGCCGATGGACGGCTGGTCGCCGAGCCAGTCGGCGCGCAGCCGGCGGCCGTCGTCGAACAGGGCGAGGCACTGGTCGACGGCGTCGGTGAAGGCGGGGTCGCTGTCGTAGAGTCCGGCGGCCATGCGCGGGTACTGCGCGCCCTGGCCGGGCAGCAGCAGCACCGCGTCCCGGGGCGCGTGGGGCGGGCTGTCCATGCGCGGGCCCTTTCCTCGAGTGCGGTGTGCGGCGGGTGGTCGGCGCCCAACCTGCCCGGTGTGCGTGGAGGTTCGCTCGAGGACCGGTCCATCGCCGGTGGGGGCGCGGTGGGTGTCCGAGTGCGGCTCGAGGGCCGGTCCACTTCGCGCGGCGAGGCTCGGCGGCCGGTGCCGGTGGCGGTGCCGGGATGTCAGGGAGGATGCGACGGTGCGGTGGGACGACGTCTATCTGCGCGCGTGCGCCACACAGCTGCCGGCGGTGATGCCCGCCGAGGTGGCGGTCGGCCGCGGCCTGATCGACGCGGTGTCCGTGAAACGGATGCAGAGCAGCGGTGTGACGGTCGGGGACCAGAGCCCGCCGGACATGGCGGTCGCCGCGGCCCGCAGGGCCCTTGGGCGGTCGGGTGTGGTGCCGGACGACATCGCGCTGATCCTGCACGCGTCCCTGTACCACCAGGGGTACGACATGTGGGCTCCGGCGTCGTACGTGCAGCGGCTGGGGGTGGGCAACCGGTGCCCGGCGATGGAGGTGCGCCAGACGTCGAACGGCGGCATGGCCGCCCTCGAGCTGGCCGCCGCGCATCTGACCGCGACCGGCGCGCCCGCCGCGATGATCACTACGGCGGACCGGTTCTGCGCACCGGGCATCGACCGCTGGCGCACCGATCCGGGCACGGTCCTGGCGGACGGGGCGACGGCCGTGGTGGTGGCCCGCGGGCAGGGTTTCGCGCGTCTGGTGTCGCTGGTGCTGGTGTCGGAGCCGGGCCTCGAGGAGATGCACCGGGGCGAGGACCCGCCGGGTGACGCGCCGCTGGCGGTGCGCAGCCCGGTCGACTTCGAGGCGACGACGCGGGTGTATCTGCGGACCCCGGAGGGTCAGCGGTCGGTGGCCCGGATGGCGAACGCGCAGAGCGAGACGATCGAGCGGGCGCTCGATGAGGCCAAGGCGCAGCAGGCGGACATCGACGTCTTCGTGCTGCCGCATCTGGGGCGCCGCCGGCTGGATGTGAACTTCTTCCGCCGTTACGGCATCGACCCGGAGCGGACGCTGTGGTCCTGGAGCCGCGGGATCGGGCATCTGGGCGCCGGGGACCAGTTCGCGGGACTGACGCATCTGGTGGAGAGCGGGCGCGCGGAGCAGGGCATGCGGGCGCTGGTGCTGGGGGTGGGCGGTGGCTTCACCTGGTCGGCCGCGGTCGTGGAGTTCACCGATGTGCCGGCCTGGCCGTCCGTCGCCGCTCAAGCGGACCTGTAGCGCTGCGCCGCACAGTCCGGAAGGTATGCCGCCGCCCCGCCAACCGGGGCCGGCTCACGAGAGGGAGAAGATTTTCATGACCATCGATGATCTCCGCAGGATCCTCGTCGAGTGCGCCGGTGAGGACGAGACCGGGAGCCTGGACGGGGACATCCTGGACACCCCGTTCGCCGACCTCGGTTACGACTCGCTGGCGCTGATGGAGACCGCGGGCCGGATCAAGCAGGAGTTCGGTGTGGTGATCGCCGACGAGGACATCGCGACCATGGAGAGTCCGCGGGTCCTGCTCGACACTGTGGCGGACCTTTCGCGGTCCGTCGCCGCCGCATGAGCGGGCGGCGCCGGACGGTCATCACGGGGATCGGTGTCCTTGCCCCCGGCGGTGTGGGCAAGGACGCGTTCTGGGACCTGCTGACGGCCGGCCGCACCGCGACCCGCCGGATCGCCGCGTTCGACCCGTCCGAGTTCCGCTCGCAGGTCGCCGGCGAGGTCGACTTCGACGCGGCGGCGCACGGCCTGAGCCACCGTGAGATCCGCCGCATGGACCGTGCCTCGCAGTTCGCCGTCGCCACCGTGCGCGAGGCGCTCGCGGACAGCGGCCTCGACCTGGACGCGCTGGACCCGGCGCGGACCGGGGTGAGCGTGGGCACCGCGATCGGCGCGGCCACCAGCCTGGAGCGGGAGTACCTGGTGCTCTCCGACACCGGCAGGAACTGGCTGGTCGACCAGGACTACGCCTCCCCTCATCTTTTCGACTACTTCACGCCGGCGACGATCGCCGGCGAGGTCGGCTGGGACGTGCGCGCGGAGGGGCCGGTCAACACCGTGTCCACCGGCTGCACATCGGGCATCGACGCGGTCGGCAACGCCCATCAGCTGATCGCCGAGGGCAGCGCGGACGTCGTGTTCGCGGGGGCGACGGAGGCGGCGATCACGCCGCTGGCGGTCGCCTGCTTCGACGCGATCAAGGCGACGACGCCGCGCAACGACGAGCCGGCCACCGCGGCGCGCCCGTTCGACGCGACCCGCAACGGGTTCGTCATCGCCGAGGGGGCGGCCATGTTCGTCCTCGAGGAGGAGGAGCACGCCCGGCGGCGCGGGGCGAGGATCTACGGCGAGATCGCCGGCTACGCCAACCGCTGCAACGGCTACCACATGACGGGGCTGAGCCCCAAGGGCCGGGAGATGGCCGAGGCGATCGGCGCGGCGATGGACGAGGGCCGCGTCGAGCGCGACGGCCTGGACTACATCAACGCACACGGTTCGGGCACCCGGCAGAACGACCTGCACGAGACGGGCGCGTTCAAGCGGGCGCTGGGCGAGCACGCGTATGCGACGCCGGTCAGCTCGATCAAGTCGATGATCGGGCACTCGCTCGGCGCGATCGGCTCCATCGAGATCGCCGCCTGCGCGCTGGCGATCGAGCACGGGGTCATCCCGCCGACGGCGAACCTGCACGAGAAGGACCCCGAGTGCGACCTCGACTACGTGCCGGTGACGGCGCGCGAGGCGCGGGTCGACACGGCGTTGACCGTCGGCAGCGGCTTCGGCGGGTTCCAGAGCGCGATGGTTGTGCGCAGGCTGCAAGGAGCGACGCGATGACAGTGGTGTTCACCGGCCTCGGTGTCATGGCCCCCAACGGTCAGTCCACCGAGGAGTTCTGGACGGCGACGCTGGAGCAGCGCAGCGGCATCGGCCCGCTCGAGCGGTTCGACGCCTCCGGCTACCCCTCGCGGCTGGCCGGGCAGATCCGTGACTTCAAGGCCGCGCAACTGCTGCCGGGCCGGCTGCTGCCGCAGACCGACCGGGTGACCCGGCTGGCGCTGGTGGCCGCAGAGGCGGCGATCGAGGACGCGGGCATCGACCTGTCGTCGGTGCCCGACCTCGACATGGGCGTGATCTCCTCCAACGCGCACGGCGGCTTCGAGTTCACCCACCGTGAGATCCAGAAGCTGTGGACCAAGGGGCCCGAGAGCGTCAGCGTGTACGAGTCGTTCGCCTGGTTCTGTGCGGCGAACACCGGGCAGATATCGATCCGCCACGGCATGCGCGGCTCGGGCAGTGTGCTGGTGGCCGACCAGTCGGGCGGTCTGGACGCGCTCGCGCTGGCGCGGCGCACCATCCGCCGTGGCACGCCGCTGACGATCGCGGGCGGCGTGGAGTCCTCCTACGACCCGTGGGGCTGGGTGTCGCACCTGGCGACGGGCCGGATCAGCGAGGTCGACGACCCGCGGCGCGCGTTCCTGCCCTTCGACGCGGCGGCCGGCGGGTACGTGCCGGGCGAGGGCGGCGCGTATCTGGTCCTGCAGGACGCCGAGGCGGCCCGCGCCCGTGAGGGCGCCACCGTGTACGGCGAACTCGCCGGGCATGCGGCCACGTTCGATCCCCGGCCGGGCTCGGGCAGGCCGCCGGCGCTGGCCGCCGCGATCCGCGGCGCGCTGAAGGACGCGCGGGTCGCGCCCGGTGAGGTGGATGTGGTGTTCGCGGACGCGAGCGGCGTGCCGGAGCTGGACCGTGTCGAGGCCGACGCGCTGGCCGAGGTGTTCGGTCCGCGGGGTGTGCCGGTCAGTGCGCCCAAGGCTTTGACGGGGCGGCTGTATGCGGGCGGGGCGCCGCTGGATGTCGTGGCCGCGTTGCTGTCGCTGCGCGACCAGGTCATCCCGGCCACCGCGCACGTCACCGATGTGCCGGACGCCTACCGGCTCGACCTGGTGACGGGCCGGCCGCGGTACACCGAGCTGCGCACCGCGCTGGTCGTGGCCCGCGGCAACGGGGGCTACAACTCGGCGATGGTGGTGCGCTCATGAGGATCCTGTTCGCCGCAGCGCCCGGCTACGGGCTGATGCTGCCGCTGGTTCCGCTGGTGTGGGCCGCGCGGGCCGCCGGGCACGAGATCCTGGTGGCGACCACCGCCTATATGACGAAGGTCGGGGCGGAGTCGGGGCTGCCGATCGCGAACGTGTTCCGGCAGCGGGACGTGGGCGCGGACCTGATGCTGGCCGCCGCCGGCAAGGCCCCCGAGCAGGGGTCGGCCGACTTCGACGACCCGCAGCTGCCCACCGGCTACTGGGAGCTGGCCCGCCGGCTCAAGCCGTTCGAGCTGTTCACGCTCGCCTCCACCCAAGGCACCCTCGAGGCGGGCCGCGACTTCGGCGCCGAGCTGATCGTCTACACCTCCGACCACCAGGCCGGGCGGATGGCGGCCGTCGCGCTGGGCATCCCGGCCCTGGAGGTCGGCAACCGGGTCTCGTGGTCGATGCGGGACCCGGAGGTGACCGGCACGTCCGGCCACAACGACCGCAGCGGGATCGTCGCCGACGACTCTGCCGTGGTGCAGGCGCTGCGTGCCGAGCTCGGCATCGGCGACCGCGAGCCGGACCTGATCGCCCGGATCGACCCGCGGGCGCCGAGCATGGGCGGCCTGGAGCGTGACGAGCCGGACGCCCGCGACAGCGTCCCGTGGTGGCCGATGCGGTACGTGCCGTTCAACGGCGGGGTGGAGCTGCCCGCATGGGCGCTGGCCCGGCCCGCGCGGCCGCGGATCTGCCTGACGCTGGGCACCGTCACCCCGCTGCTGTCGGACGGCGGCGCGCTGGCGTCGCTGCTGCGCGGGCTGGGCGAGCTGGACGTGGAGGTGATCCTGGCCGACCACTCCACGGACCTGTCCAAGCTGGGCGAGCTCCCGGACAACGTGCGGGTCGCCGGCTTCCTGCCGCTGTCGACGTTCCTGTCCACCTGTTCGCTGGTGGTCCACCACGGCGGCTCCGGAACGATGGCCAGCGCCCTGCACTACGCGGTGCCGCAGCTGATCCTGCCCGGCGGCTCCGACAATCCGCTGGTGGCCCGGCGGGTGGTGGACCGCAAGGTCGGCCTGATGCTGGATCCGGCCGAAGCGGACGGACCGCGGCTGCGTGCCCTGGTCCAACAGCTGCTCACCGAGCCTGCGTTCGCCGACGCGGCCGCCGAGGTGAGCGCGGAGATGGCCCGCCAGCCCAGCCCCGCACAGGTCTTGGAGCGGGCCGTGCGGTCCGCGACGAAACGCACCCCCATGACGTCTTGACCTTCAGGAGATTCCCGTGAGCAGCCCGACCCTGGCAACCGTCGACATCAACAAGATCTACGCACAGGTGCAGCAGTTCTACGCCGGCCAGGTACGCCACCTGGACACCATGCGGGCCGAGGAGTTCGCCGGCTCGTTCACCGCGGACGGTGTCTTCGACCACCGTCCGGGCGCCGACCCGCTGGTGGGCCGGAAGGCGATCGCCGCCGCGATCCGCGAGTACCAGACGACCCGCCACGCAGCCGACCCGGTGCAGCGCCGCCACTGGTTCAACATGCTGCAGGTCTTCCCCCAGGACGACGGCGCACTGCGCACCGAGTACTACGCGGTGGTGCTGCAGACCCGGCCGGGTGTCTCGGAGCCGATGGTCGGCCCGAGCTGCTTCGTCACCGACACCCTCGTCTTCGAGGACGGCGAGCTGCGCACCCGATTCCGCAAGGTCAGCCCGGACTACGTGGTCTGACCGGCCCACCACGAAGAGGTGCCGGGGATGCGGAACTGCAGCTCGACGTACTTGCTGAGCCACTTGTCCTCGTCGAGCTCGTCGTTCTC